>CAYTID010000011.1:0-39618 GCA_964437735.1 uncultured Ignavibacteriaceae bacterium
GTCGGAGAGTGTGTTGAAATAGTTGAATATATCGGCGATTGCCATTGTTGCAGTCGATTCATCGCCATGCATTTGAGACCATAAGAGTATTTTGATATTTCCCGATCCTAATTTAATCAGCCTAATATCTCTTCCTTCAAAAGATTTTCTTTCTATGGTGACATTAAATAATTTCGGAGCGGAAACTATTATCTTATCAATTACTGAATGAAAATATTCAGGCGAAAACCTTCTTGACGAAAATTCGTCGACAAACCAGGATTGATAATTATCAAAAAATTCTTTTACCATAAATTCACAATGTCGTTAAATATCACGTATGCCATAAATGCCAGAAGTATAAAAAAACCTGTTTGCTGAATTGCCATTTTTGCCTTTATCGGAATTTCCCTTCTTATTATTCCCTCTATCAATAATATTAAAATATGTCCGCCGTCTAAAGCGGGGAAGGGGACAATATTTATAAATGCGAGTGTAATACTTAACAACGCCATAAAAGCGAAAAAGCTGGTTACGCCCATCTCTGCGCTTTGAGTTGCAAGTTGAGCGATCTTAACCGGTCCGCCGATTGATTCTGAAAACTTCACCTTGCCGGTAAACAATTGCTGCATGCCATGGAAGAATAAAGTTGTCGCGAAAACCGTGCTCTTTACACCTGCAGGAAATGCTTCGAATAGTGAGTATTCAATTTCTTTTTTAGGTCCGTTGTAAATCATGCCGATGCCGATTCCGATCTTTCCCTCGGCTGTCGGAGTAGTAATTCCGGAAAGAGTGTCCGCGCCCCTTATCCATGTAATAGAAATTTCTTTTTCAGGATTTGATTTTATGATGTTAACAATTTGTTTATCAAAAAATATGAGCTGGTCATTAATCGAATAAACAATGTCTCCCGGTTTTAAACCAAGGAGTTCCGCGGGTTTGCCCGGTTCTATGCCGGTTATTACAGTCGCACTGTATTTTGGATAGATTCCGAATATTTCGCCGGAAAAATTATCGATATCTTTTTTTGGAAATATTACTCCTTTTGATTCGCCGTTGCGGAGTAGATTAATAAAAATATTCTTGCCGACATTTTCAATATAAATTTTACTGTTTATTTCGTCCCAGTGTGTAATTTTCGAGTCATTGATAGTTGATATGATATCGCCGGATTGCAAACCGATTTTCGCTGCAGGACTTGCATCTATCACGTAACCGATTTCGGTTGTTTCCTTTAAAAATTTTCCTTGTGAATAACTTATCATCCAGAAAATGCCGACTGCAAGAAGAACATTCATTATTACGCCTGCGCTTAAAACGAATATTTTTGCAAGTAAAGGTTTTGATCTGAATTCCCATTTTTCGGGAGGTTTGTTTGCAAATTCCGTGTCCATACTTTCATCGATCATCCCGGCAATTTTCACATATCCGCCGATCGGTATCCATGAAATGCAGTAATCGGTCTCTTTTATTTTCATCCCGAAAGCTCTCGGGGGGAATCCGATAGAAAATCTATCGACACGCATTCCGGAAAGTTTTGCGGCGACAAAATGTCCAAGCTCATGTACTAATACAAGAATTCCGATTGTAATAAAAAAATAAAATATAGTCTGTATTAACTCCATTAATCACCTGTTTGTTAAACTTAAATAATTTGTAAATATAAAATTTCTTGTCGATGCGTCTGCTTCGAATATATCCTCGATTGTGGGTGAGATGATATTCGGTTGATTGTTAAGTGAGTCTCTGATAAGTTCCGGTATCCGGTTAAAATTTATTTCGCCGGAAAGAAACATGTTTACGGCAACCTCGTTTGCGGCGTTCAATACGGCAGGAGCTATTCCTCCGGATTTAAGTGCTTGATACGCCAGTCCTAAACATTCAAACTTGTCGGTATCAGGTTCATAAAATGTCATTTTTTCCAAATCCGGAAAACTGATTTTTTTTGTCTCCAACGGTAGTCTTTCGGGATATGTCAGAGCGTATTGTATTGGAATTTTCATATCGGGAATACTAAGCTGAGCTTTGATCGAACCGTCGATAAATTCTACCATTGAATGAATAATAGATTGTGGATGAATGACTACTTTGATTTTTTCTGCAGGAATTTTGAAAATGTAATGCGCTTCAATTACTTCAAGTCCTTTATTCATAAGTGTTGCGGAATCGATTGTAATTTTACTTCCCATTTTCCAGTTCGGATGGTTTAATGCTTGCTCAACTGTTACTTTTTCGAATTCCGACTTATCAAGATTTAATAAAGGTCCGCCTGAAGCGGTAATGATTAATTCCGAAATATTCTGTTTATCCTCACCGGTCAGACATTGCAGTATCGCGCTGTGCTCGCTGTCAATAGGTAAAAGTGTAGTATTATATTTTTCTGTCATCGTAGTAATTATTTCACCCGCGGCAACGAGTGTTTCTTTATTTGCAAGCGCGATCGTTTTTCCTGATTTAATAGCTGCTATTGTAGGTCGTAAACCTGTAAATCCCACAAGAGAATTTATCACAACATCCGTTTCAGTATGAGCGGATATTTCTTCAAGCCCTTCACTTCCGGTAAATATTTTTAAAGAATTGCCAAATTCGGATTTTAGCTGCAAGGCAGAATTTTCATCCGTCACTCCGATGCCCAGTGGTTTAAATATTTCAATCTGTTTCTTGAGAAGATCAATCGCTTTATTCGCAGATAGAAAAGCTGCTTTAAATCTGTCAGGATATTTCGAGATTACCTCAAGGCTATTCTGTCCGATTGAGCCGGTACAGCCTAAAATTGCTATATTTTTAACACTTTTCAATAGATTTGTTGTTTTATAAAAATCAAGCCCCGAAACAATCACGGGGCTTTTGAAAATTAAGAAAATACGTAATTAAAACAAAATATTGTAAATTTCAGCTATTTTTTTCCGAGCGCTTTTTTGGCTTTTTTATATCCCGGTTTAATTTTATTGTAAATCAAATCGATTCTTTGCTTATAAGGAATGAAAGCGCTCTTCATAGCATTAATTGCGAGTTTTTCCATGTCGTCTATTCCAAGCCCGAACACTTCATGCGCAATTTTATATTCTTTTGTCATTGTCGTGTTGCTCATCAACTTGTCGTCGGTGTTTAATGTAACCCGGAATTTATATTTGTATAGTAAACCGAACGGGTGGTCTTCCAGTTTCTTTACCGCTCCTGTGTCAACGTTACTGGTCAGACATATTTCCAGAGGGATTCTCTTATCTAAAACATATTGTGCAAGGTATCCCATCTTGATGATATGCATATGGTCGCGTTCGTCAATTGCGATATCTTCTACCAGGCGTGTCGCATGCCCGATTCTGTCAGCGCCACACCATTGAATTGCCTGCCATATAGATTCTTTACCGAAAGCCTCTCCCGCATGAATAGTAATATTAAAATTCTCTCTTTGTATATAATGAAAAGCATCTACATGTTTTTTCGGCGGGAATCCGCCTTCTTCACCGGCAAGGTCAAACCCTACAACTCCACGTTCGCGATAATCGACAGCAAGCTCAGCCATTTCCTGTGATAAATTCATATCCCTCATAGCAGAAATTATCAAACCGAATTCAATTCCAAAATCTTTTCGTCCTCTTTCTAGTCCTCTCAGTACAGCGCTCACAACCTCTTCCCAGTGAAGCCCGAGTTTAGTGTGAAAAACAGGAGCAAACCGCGTTTCAACATAAACAACACCGTCGTCTTTCATATCTTCAAGCATCTCGTAAGCAATTCGTTCAAGCGCTTCCTCTGTTTGCATCACACCGGTGGTGTGTTCAAAACCTTCAAGATACAGGGGAAGGCTTCCTCTCTTTGCGCCCCTCTGAAACCATTCAGCAAGTTCGCCGGGATCATCAGTTGGTAATTTTTTATAATCCTGGTCTTTTGCCAGTTCTAAAATTGTTTTCGGACGTAAACCGCCGTCGAGATGGTCGTGGAGAACAACTTTTGGTACTGATTTAATAATTTTGTCGCTCAATTTCATAAAATTTTTCCTATTTTCTTTTCGGTTGCATCAATAACGCTTCCGTTTGTTAATAAGTTCAAACATTTTTTAATATCGTCAGAAAGAACACGGTCGGTTTCGAGATACGGGACATGTTCACGTATAATTTTGTATGCAGCCATAACGCCTTTGCCGGGTTTCATGTTCTTTCCACTTTCAATATTTATGGACGAAAAATCTATTCCCTGTGCGGCAACCATGAGTTCGATTGCGATTACATTTTGTGTATTTTTAAGTATTTGCAATGCTTTTTGGGCGCTTATCGAGCCCATGCTGTTATGATCTTCCTGATTGGCGGATGTTGGTATTGAATCAACACTTGCCGGATGAGCCAGTACCTTGTTCTCTGAAACCAGAGAAGCAGCGGTATATTGTGCTATCATCATTCCGGAATTTAAACCGCCGTGCTTAGTAAGAAATCTTGGCAGCCCGCTTAAATTTCCGTTCACCATTCTTTCAATCCGACGTTCCGAAATATTAGCAAACTCTGCCAGTGCAATTCCGACAAAATCCATCACAAGAGCGATCGGTTGTCCGTGAAAATTTCCTCCTTCTAAATGTATTTTTTCGTCAGGCAAAACCAAAGGATTATCCGTAACCGAATTGATCTCGGTAGTGATAACTTTATACGCATAATTAATTGTGTCGCGTGAAGCGCCGTGCACTTGAGGAATACATCTAAGTGAATAAGCATCCTGCACTCTCGGATCGTTATTTCGATGAGACTCTCTTATTTCACTTCCGCTTAAAAGCTTTCTTAAGTTTTCTGCCACGATAGATTGTCCCGGATGAGGTCTGAGTTCGTGAATACGCTTATCGTAAGCCGTATCGGTTCCTCTGAGAGCCTCAATCGACATAGCGGCGGCAATATCAACAAGCTTACATAATTGAGTGGCTTCATGTAAAATCAATGCAGCATATGACGTCATCATCTGTGTTCCGTTGATAAGAGCTAATCCTTCTTTTGCACCCAGATCGATTGGTTCCAATCCTATTTTTTTTAATGCGAGATAAGAATCCATCATCACATCTTCAAATAAAACTTTTCCCTTACCCATTAATGTCAAAACAAGATGAGATAACTGCACAAGGTCGCCGCTTGATCCTACCGAACCTTTAGAAGGAATAATCGGAGTGATTCCTGAATTGTAAACTTTTTTTATGAACTCCAAGGTTTGTAAACGGATTCCTGAGAATCCTTTTGTCAAAGCATTTAATCGTAGAATTATCATAGCCCGGACAACATCAAGAGGAAGGGGATCGCCAACGCCGGCTGAATGACTCATGATGAGGTTATCCTGAAGTGTTTCGTTATCCGATGATGCAATACGGATATTGCTGAATTCACCGAATCCGGTAGTTACACCGTAAACAACCTCCCCGCCTTTAATCCATTCATCAACTACTTTTCTTGAAGTATTAATATTTTTTTTTGCCTTTGCAGTAAAGTCAATTTTAATTTCAGGAAAATTTGTTACTGCAGAATAGAGTTCGGGTATTGTCAGGTTATTTCCGTCGATAAGAAGTTTCTTCATGGCGTCTTAAGAGGGTTAATTTTATATGAATTTATCAAGAATTTATTAAAAATGCAATATTTTTGTTATTTTTTCAAAAATGTTTGACTTTTTCAATCCTTTTATATACTATACTTATAAAGAATATTTGTGGGTTAAAAAAAGGCAGTTCCCTTTATAGTGGCATTGAGAATGCGTATGGGACATCGGTAACAGAATTTTTTAAAAAAGAAAAATTTATTCACAATAACCAAAACCGATTACCAACCGGAAGGGAAAAACGAATTATCTACAATCACAGATAATTAAAATCAAAAAGGTTTAAGCAATGATTAAGCAAAACACCAGGATACTGATAGCAGACGACGAAGAAGAATTTCGTTACATGCTTAAAATATTTTTGGAGTCTGAAGGTTTTGAGGTTGAACAAGCCGCAGACGGAATACAGGCAATAAATTTAATACAAATGAAAGCGTTTGAGATTGCGCTCCTCGACATCAAAATACCGAAAGTAGATGGAGTTGAAGTTCTGAAATTTATAGAAGAAAATTTTCCGAATATTGATGTTGTAATGCTCACGGGTGTTGGCGACGTCAGGATAGCCGTCGAGTGTATGAAATCGGGAGCTTACGATTATGTGAATAAACCCTATTCAACCGAGGAGCTTTTAAAGATAATTGAAAGAATTGTAGAAAAGCAAAATTTAATTCGTGAAAATCAGGCAATCAAAGCGCAATTATCAAGAATTACCGGATCCGAAGAAATTATCGGTATCAGTTCAAGTCTGAAACGTATAACTGATGTAGCATTAAAAGTTGCTCCGACTAATTCTACAATATTGATTCAAGGACAGAGTGGAACGGGGAAGGAGCTGATTGCGAATTTTATATATAAAAACAGTACACGCGCCGATAAACCTCTTGTCGCATTAAACTGTGCTTCAATACCGGATTCATTAATCGAAAGTGAACTATTCGGACACGAAAAAGGGGCGTTCACGGATGCTCATATTACCAAACAAGGATTGGTGGAACTGGCAAATAATGGCACCCTTTTTCTCGATGAAATAGGCGATATCAGTCCGATAATTCAACCGAAGCTCCTGCGTTTTATACAGACGGGTGAATTCCGGAGAGTCGGAGGTAACATGGTGTTGAAATCTGATGTAAGACTTATTTCAGCTACTAATAAAAATTTAATGGATGAAGTAAAGAAGGGGACATTCCGTGAAGATTTATTATACCGGCTTAACGTGATTACGCTTGATCTTCCTTTATTAAAAGAACGCAGAGAGGATATTCCGATCTTAATAGAATATTTTTTAACCAAAAAAGCCGGTTTAAAAACACGTAAACAAATTAGTCCGAAAGCGACAGAATTTCTTATGAAATATGAATGGCCCGGAAATATACGTGAGCTTGAGAATGTAATAGAACGCGCGGCAATTCTTTCAAAAGACGATATGATCCAGCCCTTCGATTTGTCGCTTCCGCTGAAAACCGCATCTTTTTTAACTGCACTTAATCAGGAGGAAATTATCGGGAGTATGATTCCCATGAAGGAAGTCGAGAAAAAACATATTTTTTCTGTCCTAAAAAACCTTAACGGCAACAAGGCAGAAGCGGCGAAGATTCTTGGAATTAGTCTGAAAACACTTTATACTAAAATACTGCAATACCAGATAGAAATTTAATTGAATTATGAAAGAGGAATACTAATGAAAGGAAATCAGAAACTTATTGAAGCATTAAATATTTTACTCGCGGACGAATTAACGGCTGTCAATCAATACATGGTTCATTCCGAAATGTGTAACAATTGGGGATATGGAAATTTACATAACCATTTTGAAAAACGTGCCATTGATGAGATGAAGCATGCCGAAAAATTAATATCCAGAATAATCTTCCTCGAAGGTACGCCTATAGTTAATAAGTTGAAAGATATTAAGATCGGAGCCGAAATTCCGAAACAACTATCAAACGATCTCGCATACGAACTTGAAGCAGTTAAAGCTTACAACGATGCAATTTTACTTGCAGGCGAAGTAAAAGATTTTGCCACTCGTGAATTATTAGAGCGTATATTAATGGATGAAGACAGACACGTCGATGAAATAGAAGCATTACAGGATCAGATCGGACATATGACGCTTCCAATATTCTTGACTACTCAGGTTAAATAAGGATAAAAAAACATTCTTGATATACAGCCGGGTATTATTCGGGAGATTTTCTATTTTTCCAAAAAACACCGGACATTCCGTGGATTGAATCGCTCTCAATAACATATCTCAATTTAAACTCAAAAAAAATTCAGCGCACGAATTAATATTATTGTTTTTACATTCAAAATGCATTATCTTTTTGTGTATCAAATATTTTAAATAAATAAACATAGAAGGATAGTCAGTTGCTCGAACAACTTTATATTTTGCCCATTTTACTCTTTTCAGTAGTAGTTCATGAAATTGCGCACGGCTATATGGCGTTGCGTTTAGGCGACCCGACAGCTAAACAGATGGGACGGTTAACGCTGAATCCGGTTCCGCACATTGACCTGGTTGGCTCGATAATCGTGCCTCTGGTTTCACTCTTTGTTGCCGGCAGGATTTTTATTGCGTGGGCTAAACCTGTTCCGGTCAATCCATTAAATTTTTCTAACTATAAGCGTGATGATATTCTTGTTTCAATAGTCGGACCTCTTTCGAATATAGCAATGGCGTTGGTTTGCGCATTATCGTTTATTATCGTAAAACAAACTTTGCTATTAGTAGACTCTTTCAACATCCCCGTGGTTTCAGAGATGTGGGTATTCTTTGCAAAGATGTTTTTAGGAGGGGTATATCTCAACATTATACTCGCTGTATTTAATATGATCCCGATACCTCCACTCGACGGCTCACATGTGGTTGCGTCTTTACTTCCCGACAGAATCAGCGACCAATATCGCAATATCGGATTCTTCGGAATATTTATTATCATATTTTTAATGAGAGTCGATGGCTTTAAGTTAGTATTTTTCAGTATCATCGAAACCATTGCATTTCCTTTTATAGTTTTAATTAATCTTTTTACATAATATAAGGTTGAAGAAATGAAAGTTTATGATGTAGCAATTGTAGGAGCCACAGGGCTGGTCGGAAGAACTATTATAGAAGTTTTAGAAAAAAGAAATTTTCCGGTAGGAAAGCTCAGTTTATTGGCTACCCAAAAATCGGTTGGAAATCAGATTGGTTTTAGAGGTAAAACTTATTTTGTCGAAAAGTTAACCCCAGAATCGCTTTCGGGTTTCGACTTTGTCTTTTTCAGCGCGGGCGGTCCGATTAGTAAAGAATTCTGTCCGATAGCTGCAAAAAAAGGGGCGCTGGTTATTGATAACAGCAGTATTTTCAGGATGGACCCGGATGTTCCGCTGGTAGTTCCTGAGGTAAACCCTAAACAGGTTCTCAAGCATAAAGGGATAATTTCCAATCCGAATTGCTCAACTATACAAATGGTTGTAGCGTTAAAACCGCTTCACGGCAGATGGAAAATAAAAAGAATTGTCGTATCGACATATCAGGCAGTAACCGGAGCCGGACAGATTGGAGTGTCGCAGCTTGAGGATGAGCTGCATCATCATACAGGAAAATATAAGAAATTCCCGCATCCGATCGCTCATAACGTTTTGCCACACATTGATATGTTTTATGACGACGGATATACAAGGGAGGAACATAAAATGGTTAATGAGACGAAAAAGATTATGGAAGACCCGACAATAAAAGTCAGCGCTACTTGTGTAAGAGTACCGGTGATTGGCGGTCATAGCGAGTCAGTAAATGTCGAGTTTGAAAAAGCCTTCACAATTGAAGAAGTTAAACAGGCTTTATCATCGTCGCCGGGAATTGTTCTTCAGGATGATCCGAATCAGAATATATATCCGATGCCGATCCGGTCACATAACTGTGATGAAGTTTTCGTGGGTCGTCTGCGAAGAGACGACACGCTCAAGAATGGTTTGAATATGTGGATAGTATCCGATAATCTTCGGAAAGGCGCTGCGACTAACGCAGTTCAGATAGCGGAAGAGTACATTATTCGCACGGCGATTTCTTGATGAAAAAGCCATTCAGAGAGCGCTTGAAATCGGGACCGATTTTGTGCGACGGGGCTATGGGCACACTTCTCGACCTTTATGAATACTCCGAGATTCCCCATGAAATTCAAAATTTAAAAAATCCGGATATCGTTGAACGCATTCATCTGGAATACATTAACGCCGGTTCCGAAATAATCGAAACTAATACATTCTCGGCAAACAGATTCCGTCTTGCTGATTATTATCTTACCGATAAAATAGAAGCAATCAACTTGATGGGAGTGGAAATTGCGCGAAGGGCAGCCGGAGAAAATGTTTATGTTGCAGGAGCAGTGGGACCGACAGGTAAATTACTTGAGCCGATTGGCAAAGTGAAACGTCAGCAGGTACGCGATGCATTTAAAGAGCAAATAGAATATTTGTTGAAAGGCGGAGTCGACTTGCTCATGCTGGAAACTTTTGTAAGCACGCAGGAACTTGACGAAGCTATTGATGCTGCCACGGAAATAACCGATATTCCAATAATCGCACAGAAAGCTTTCGCTGAGGACGGGTCAATTCTTGCAGGAACATATCCGATAGATGTTATTGAACATCTTATTGAGAAAGGAATTGACATCGTCGGCGCTAATTGCACCGTAGGTCCGCAAAGAATGTACAGTATTATCAGGAGTATCCATAAAGAGGGAATTTTTCTGATTGCTCAACCCGCTGCCGGTATACCGACACTCACTGACGGCAGGACGATTTATCACACATCACCGGAATATCTCGCCTCATATGCCCGCGAATTAGTCGAAAGCGGCGTTACGATTATCGGTGCCTGCTGCGGCTCGACTCCTGCTCACATCAGGGCAATTAAGGAAGCATTAAAATTAGTAACCGGGCAAAAGATAGAATTAAAGGGAGAAGAAAAACCCGCTTTAACAATTAACAGAGAGCCCGAATTATTATTTGACACTGCAAAATACAAGCGGTCGAAATTTGCGAGGAACATAGGTAAAAAGCTTCTCACAACCGTAGAGCTGGACATCCCGCGCGGAACGGATATGCGCAAGGTAATTGAAGGCGCGCAAAAATGTTATGAGTCAGGAATCGATGCGGTTAATATTACAGACGGTGCCCGCGCACGGCTGAGAATGAGTCCGGTAGCAATTTCAGAATTGATAATGCAGAAAGTCGGAATTGAAACCATAACACATATAACTACACGCGACCGCAATCTGTTGGCGCTTCAGGCAGAATTGCTCGGCGCGCACACCTTGGGAATTCGCAATCTACTCTGCGTTACCGGAGATCCAACATCAATCGGCGATTATCCGCAGGCGCGTAGTGTTTTCGACGTTGATTCAATCGGTTTGATAAGAGCCGTAAGTTCTTTTAATCGCGGAATTGACTTACTCGGACACACAATAGGAGAGCCGACGACATTTTTAATTGCTTGCGCGGCAAATCCGCTGGCAATAAATATGGACTTAGAGCTTGAGCGATTGCAAAGGAAGGTCGTTGAAGGGGCTGAAATTATTTTCACACAGCCGTTATACGAATTGGATACACTTGAAAACTTTATTAAGAGGATCGGGCATCTTCACATTCCGCTGTTGGTTGGTATTTTGCCGTTACGAAGTTACAGGCACGCCGATTTCCTGCATAATGAAGTCCCCGGAATAAAAATACCGGAACTGATAAGAGAAAAGATCCGTGCTGCGGGTAGCGATACTCATAAAACAGGAATAGTGCTTTCAAAGGAGTTTATAAAAGAAGCAAAAAATATGGTTCAAGGCATTTACATGATGCCTCCGTTCGGGAAGTATGATGTTGTGAGGGAGTTGATGGAAGAGGTCCATAAATAGTTGAGAAAATTGTGCATCAGGCATACAAAATTGGAATGATTGGAATAATTAAAAGATTGAAAAAATTGGAATTATTTGAATTATTAAAAAGATTGGAATGATTGATGATAATTGTTAACGGTCATTTAGCAATAGTCAATTGCTAACTAATAAAAGCACCAGAGGTCGATGACCTCGTAGAGGTGCGGAATTTTTATAGAATTGAAAATAAAAAGCTATAAGCTCAGTCGGAGCAAAACAATTGGATCAATGAAGAAATGAATAAGCAGTTGAGAAGATTGTGAGCCAGAGGCTCCCGCCCGTAAATGGTTGAAGAATAAATAAAATATGAATGGATAATTGGAGAAATGGATTAATGGATTTTCATAAAGGGTGTGATTCTGTTTTAAATTTGTATATTTAAAAAACCGGATTTATATTTCAAGTGTCTCCGATTCAGACTATGTTTTATCCCGTTGTACGGGATTTTACGTTCCGGATTTTTTAGGAGGAACGGAGGAGACAAATAATTACCGGGCTTATTCATATAAAATTTATGGAGCAGGATATGAGGTATAGTGTAAAAATAAGACAGTTCATTTTGTTTACAAATATAATTGTATTTTGCACAATTGGTTTCAAGAGAAGCGGACCAATTGAACCAACGGATGATCCGCCACAACCATTACAAGATGACTTAGCCTTGTTTGCATCAATTGATGGAAATTGGTGCGGAATACAAGTATTCAATGCAAATACATTAAAGAAGATTGACAGTCTGGAAACCACGCCAGGTGTTCCTTTTTACATAGAATTCTCACCCGATTATTCTAAATGGTACACAATATGGAAAGATAACAATAATTATCTTCTACACACTATCGATGCAAAAACAAAAGCAATAAAAAATAGCATTAACACAAATGGACAATATTTACATATGTTAAAAAATAAAAATTTATTATTAACGACTGCAGGAAAGTTAAAAATTTATGATGCCAATAATCTGAATTTAATTAAAGAAGATTCTTTAGATATAATTATTAGTTGAACAAATTCACCCGACGAAAAAAAGTTATATGTACTGTTTAGAACTAAAATCGGAGATGAGGGAATTTATATATATAATTTGGAAACTTATATTATAGAAAATAAAATAGTATTAACAAACGATAGTTTAAGATGGAAAAATATGGAGCTATCAGATTTTGCTATATCGCCCGAAGGGGAATATTTGTTTGTAACAGTTTTTAACTGGGCAAGTGGTGATGGATATGGAACATTTCATGTAGTTGATTTAAATAGGCAAACTGTTATCGGTGAATACCTTTGCGGCAAGTATTCAAAAATGTGTGTCAGTCCTGATGGTAAACATGTATATATAGGCGATCCTGGGGGATACGGGCTTGATTTAATACCAACAGGCCATTTGCTTCGATATGATATAACAAACAAACAAATGGAATTATTTATAGATTGGGTACCATACAACCTTACGGGGGGAGCATACGCCGGAAAATTACATACAGATCAAATAGTAATTGCCCCTGATAACCGTACAATGTTTATTACAACATTGGGGGGGCGAACTTCAAGTGGTGAAAAAATAGGAATTATAAAAATTGATACTTATACAAAGAAAATTCTTGATTATTATATAATGCCGAAAGATCATCGTGGATATGTGACACATGGAATATATCGGTTGAAACTTGGGAAATACCCAAGCGGTGCACGGCATAGATGAGAAGAGGTAATACTATGGTAAATTGGATATATTCTTTAACAAAAGTATTGTTCATTTTTATTACTTTATTGATATCAACCTCGATATATTCTCAAGAGAATATTGAGAAACCTGATTCAATTAGGGAGACTACATCTATACCGCGTTTTGATGTTCATATCGGGGCTGGCTGGGTTAGTGGGGGAAGGATAGGAATGCGTGTACTCTTCAGTGAGAATTTTTCTACTGAGTTTTCATTTGGCCAGGATATTAGAATGTTTTTAGGTGCGGCCGACAGAGAAGAAAGATATGATTTTGGAATTACTGGCATGTTTTTAAAACATCAAGTTTCACAATTAGCATGTCATCATCTTACAATAAAAGGATTTACTAAAATAATAGATCTAATAATATATCTCTCAATGTTGGATTTTTAGAGTTAAAAACAAATGATATTCGTCTTTTTGGTAGGATTGGTTTCTATGGACAATTTAAAAAATGGTGGAATATGAAAGAATATAAATTTAAGGAGGTTGGGCCTAACCTTGACCTTGGTATAAGGTGGTGTTTTGATTTTAATAAATAACTATTTTGAAAAACATTTAATTAAGGGAAAAAAATGAAAATAGCGATTGTCTATGGTTTGCCTTGTGTTTCAATTACTCAAAACTAGCGAACGAAGACTAAATAAATTAAGAGGACACACGATCGTTGCTGATACTACTGATCGATTTCGTTCAGCTGAAGTTACTTTTATGTATTTTATGCCGCTTAATAAAATTTACACAACATTTGACATTAACTCATATGTCTTTCCACTTAGTTAGTTTTTTTCAACCGATTTTATTATTTTCAATTGGTAAAAGTTAAAAACAAAAAATGTCGCAGCGGGATAATATTACAGAAACATTGATAAGTATCTGCCAACGGCTTTACGCGAAAAGCTTTGTCTCGGCAACGGACGGTAATGTAAGCGCTCGTTGTGAAGACAATACATTCCTAACAACACGCACGGGTATAAACAAAGGAATGATTACTGCCGAAGATTTGATTGAAGTCGATACTAATGGCAATGTTATTTCCGGACGATATTCACCGTCAACGGAGCTGGCAATGCATCTCTATATTTATTTACAGCGTCCGGATGTAAACGCGGTTGTTCACGCTCACCCTCCGTATGCAACGGGTTTTGCGACTGCACGACAGCCGTTAACTGGCTGCATATTCCCGGAAGTCATTGTAGGTCTCGGCGCCATCCCGTTAGCGGATTATGCAACGCCTTCCACAATTGAAGTGGTAAAAGCGATTACACCTTACGTTAAAAATACAGACGCAATTTTACTGGCAAATCATGGTGTTGTGACTTACGGTAAAGATCTAACGGATGCATATTTTAAAATGGAAAAAGTCGAGCATGCGGCACATATAACTTTTGTCGCGCGGTTACTCGGCGGCGAAAAGCTCCTCTCGGCTCAGGACATCGAAAAATTAAAAGCCATCAGCGAAGAAAGTTACAGGAAGGATTTTTCAGGGAAACTTGCTTGTGAAACATGTGACGATATTTCAATGCCTGACTCGGAAGAAGAAATAAAATTGTTCATTCGGACCCTTATCAAATAAAAATAATCTATGAATAAAAAAATCAGAATCGGAATTTTGTTCGGCGGCAGATCTGCCGAGCATGAGGTATCTCTCGTTTCGGCAACTTCTGTCATCGATGCATTAGACAAATCTAAATATGAAGTTATTCCTATAGGAATAACTTTGGACGGGAGATGGATAAGTTCAAAAGATGCTTTAAACATCTTAAAATCGAGGAAAAACCTGAACAAACATCCGCAAAAAATACTCTTGCCCGATCCGAAACAACAGCGTTTGGTTGAGATTTTTTCCAAGAAATATAATAGTGAAAAACTGGATATCATTTTTCCCGTTCTTCACGGAACATTCGGTGAGGACGGGACTATACAAGGATTGCTCGAGCTGGCAAATATTCCTTACGTCGGTGCCGGTGTGCTGGCTTCGTCGGTAGCAATGGATAAAGTAATAGCGCGGCGTTTATATAAAGCGGCAGGTATTCCTGTAACTCCCGACGTATGGTTTTTATGGAAGGATTATGAGAATTCGAAAATTGAAATAATTGAAAAGATTGAAAAAAATTTGGGGTATCCGTGTTTTGTGAAACCGTCTAACATGGGATCAAGCGTGGGCATTTCAAAAGCAAAGAACCGGAAACAATTATTCAGGTGCATAGAAACGGCGGCACAATACGACAGAAAAATTTTAGTCGAGAAATGCGTAAATGATGCGCGCGAAATTGAAGTAAGCATTCTTGGAAACGATAATCCGATTGTTTCTGTTCCGGGAGAAATAATTCCTTCAAATGAATTTTATGATTACGATGCAAAATATGTTGACGGAAAATCGGAAGCACAAATACCGGCAAATTTGGACAAGAGAACAACAGAAAAAATTAAAAAGTTTGCAATTATGGGTTATAAAGCAATCGACTGTTCGGGAATGGCTCGTGCAGATTTTCTTCTGAATGCAAAGTCCGGTAAAATATTTTTGAATGAATTGAACACGATCCCCGGGTTCACGTCGATTTCTATGTATCCGAAATTGTGGGAAGCATCGGGAATTTCATACGCAAAACTTTTGGATAAATTAATTGTTTATGCAATTGAGCGGTTCAAGATTAAGTCGGAATTAAAAATGGAATATAAACCGAAAAATGATTGGTATAAATAGTTATAATCAAAGAATGATTTTAGAAATTGCTTGACTCCAATAAAAAATCATCCTATATTTACAATACGGATCAGGTTTATCTTCGGAGTAAGCCATTTCTGTTGGCTTGGGAGATTTCGGTAAAGTATTTTTACGGTATCAAGATTGAAAAATATGGGGAAGAAGATAAATATTATACTATCGATAGCTGCTGAGAAGGGGATAAACGCCATTCGGAGTTGTTTAGAGAAATCGAAAAACTATAAAATTACTCTAGTTAATATAAACACTGAAATTTTTAATGATACGAGTGACCGGTTTAGAAACGGGATATTTATCGTGGATGAAAAGTATTCTGACGAAGTTTCACTTTTACATTTTATCAGGGAAGTCAATGAAAAATTACATAACGATAAAATTATTATCACCTTAGAGGAGGAAAATCCGGAGAAAATATTGGAATATTACTCGGCAGGTGCCGGAGGGTATATTCTGAAAAACGAAATTGAAAATAACTGCCATGAAACAATTGAAGATATTAATAATGGTGGAATTTGTATGATGAAAAAGATAATGAAATGTTTTGCTTTAGTAATGAATAATAATTTTATCCACTTGGAATATCAATTAACACGCAGAGAAAAACAGATAAATTATTATATGCAACAAGGATTAGCTTGTAAGGATATAGGAAAACGGCTTTATATAAGTCCTGCTACTGTCAGAACCCATATCCGAAATATCAAATCGAAATCAAGAGACTTTCGAATAAAAAATAAAAATTTGCCATTACCAGTAAGTCGGGGTGTTTAGAAAAATACTCAAAAAATACCTATCATTCGTTGTTGACTTTACACTAAAAAGGTATTAATATTATACAGAAGTTATTGAAGCCAAAGTGTCGTCAATTAAATAATACGCTCGGGAGGCGGATTAAGTAAAATAAAAGACTGGCGCTTTGGCTTTTATTTTATGGTAAGAAAATCGCAGCAGAGAGAACAGTTGTCCAGAGACCGTTTTTATCTCCTTCGGCTGATTGTGTAATATTGTATGTTTTAACTATTTTTCCGCTCATTTTGTACAATTTTTCCCGTTCATCCCACGCCTGGTCAGGATTGAATTCTAAACCGAGTGTGCTTGCCAACATAGATGCCGCGAGGTCTTCTGCATACTCACCGGCTTTCTCGTCGGTTTCACCGAACGGATGGTGCTCTGATAGATATCCGTACGCTGCTGCGTCTGCAGGTGTTGCTACACCAATTGAAGCAGCAATTAATCGGTTTGGTTCATTGGTAGAGTTGCGAGCCATCACGCAAAATGTAATTTGACCCGGCTGAAGAATCCTGACGCCTTCCTCCACTGATATTCTCTTGCAACCCGGCGGGAAGATACTCGATACTGTGACTAAATTACATTTTTCAATCTTAGCATCTCTTAATGCCAACTCGAAAGATTGCAAATAATCTTTGTGCCGACCTACGCCTTTTGTAAAAAAAATCTTTGTTGCTATGTCCAATTAATCAACTCCGTTTTATTGTTTTTGTTTGTTTTTTACAATTTTTAAAAATTTCCTTTTTCCGACTTTCATAATCAAAGAATCTTCAATGCTGATTAAACGATTAAAATCTGTAATACGTTCATTGTTGATGCTTAATCCTCCTTGTTCGATTAATCTCCGTGCTTCACTTTTTGATGTTACCAAATTTGAATCGGTCAGTAATTGTAAAATGTTGATATTGTCGACTCCCGAATCTATTATGTACTCATCGATGTCGTCAGGAATTTCTTTTTGCTTGAATATTTTATCGAATTCTTCCTCTGCATTCGCGGCAGCTTCTTTCGACCAGTAGATGGATACGAGTTCACGAGCCAAACGCCGTTTCTCGTCTCTCGGATGTGCCGCAATCTCTTCCTTGATCTTCATTAAATCTTTCTCATTAATATCAGTAGAGAGGAGAAAATATTCAAATATAAGATTGTCGGGGATTGATAACGTTTTACCATAAATATCTTTCGGTGAATCAGTGATACCGATGTAATTATCGAGCGACTTGCTCATTTTCTCTTTGCCATCAGTTCCGGTCAATATAGGCATCATCAACGCAACCTGCGGCTCAATTCCGAATTCCCTCTGGATATCTCTACCGACTAACAGATTGAATTTTTGATCTGTACCCCCCAACTCCACATCCGATTTAATTGCGACGGAGTCCATTGCTTGTGCGAGGGGATATAAAAACTCATGAATACTTATCGGCTCGCCGCCTCGGTATCGTTCCTCGAAATCGTTCCGCTCAAGCATTCTTGCAACCGTGTATTTTCCCGCAAGGTTAATAACGTCGGCAAAATTCATTTTTCCGAGCCACTCTGAATTGTATAACATTTTGATATTTTTTGCAGAGAGGATTTTTGTTGCTTGCTCGAAATACGTTTGTCCATTTTGGCGGGTCTCTTTAAGAGTCAGGGCAGGACGGGTTTTGCTTTTTCCTGACGGGTCGCCGATCATGCCTGTAAAATCGCCTATGATTAATATTGCCTCGTGTCCTAAATCCTGAAAGTGCCGCAATTTACGAAGGACTACCGAGTGCCCCAAATGTAAGTCGGGACGGCTCGGATCGCACCCAAGCTTTACGATCAGAGGTTTGTTAGTTTTGCAGGATCGTTCCAATTTTTCAACAAGGTGTTCTTCAGGAATGATTTCCGATACACCCCGTTTGATGTGATCCATTTGCTCATTTACATTCGGGAACAATAATTATTTCTCCTTGAAAGTTAAAAACCGTATTTGCGTTTTACTTCTCTTTCGGTTTCGCGTTTTGCTATCGATTCCCGCTTATCAAAAGATTTTTTTCCTTTTACCAAAGCAAGTTCGACTTTAATTTTATTTTTTTTTAAATATATTTTTAAGGGAATTAATGTAAGTCCTTTTTCGCTTGTTTTTCCGATGAGGCGTCGTATTTCGCGTTTATGTAATAGTAATTTTCTGACACGCTTTGGTTCGTGATTATTAATATTACCCTGATCGAAAGGACTAATATGCATATTGTGGAGGAAAACCTCTCCACTTTTAATATTTGCAAAGCTATCCTGCAAATTTGCATTGCCTGCACGTAGTGATTTGACTTCAGTTCCTCTAAGCGATATTCCGGATTCGTACGTTTCGATTACAAAGTAATCGTGTAACGCTTTTCGGTTTGAAATGAGGACTTTTTCTTCGCTTTGTTCAGCTGCCATTTTTTCTATCGTGTTGCAATTATAATCAAATTCTAAAAAAAATACAATAAATTTTTGAATTAATTCCTTTTTTTTTATATTCAAACAGTATAAAAACTAAATCAAGGTGAGAAAATGAATCTAAACGAAATTCAAAAGTTTTTGGAAAATGAAGGAGATACCCTCTTAAATCATAAATGTTTAGGAATCCCGAAAGAATTGCTGCATCTTCCCGGCCCGGATTTCGTAGATAGGATATTTTCATTATCTGACCGGTCGATACCTGTGTTAAGAAGCATTCAAACACTTTTCGGTACAGGCAGATTAGCGGGGACGGGATATTTATCGATCCTTCCGGTCGATCAGGGAATTGAACATACCGCAGGAGCTTCATTTGCCCCCAATCCTGTTTATTTTGATTCAAACAAAATTGTCGAGCTGGCAATTGAAGGCGGTTGTAACGCCGTTGCTTCAACTTTGGGAGTTTTAAGTTCAGTCGCACGAAAATATGCTCACAAAATACCTTTCGTACTAAAATTTAATCACAATGAATTGTTAACTTATCCGAATAAGCACGATCAAATTGTTTTTGCAAACATTAAACAAGCTTACGATTTAGGGGCAGTTGCAGTTGGCGCAACAATTTATTTTGGTTCAGAAGAATCTTCACGACAGATACAGGAAGTAAGCGATATGTTCCACGTTGCACACGAGATGGGATTGGCAACAATACTTTGGTGCTACTTAAGGAATCCGGCTTTTAGCACACCGGAAAAAGATTACCACGTGGCTGCCGATTTAACAGGACAGGCAAACCATCTGGGAGTAACTATCGGAGCTGATATAATTAAGCAAAAGCTGCCTGAAAACAATGGTGGATTTACAGCATTGAAGTTCGGTAAATCGCATAAAAAAATGTATACAGAATTATGTACTGATCACCCGATAGATTTAACCAGGTATCAGGTTGCCAACCAGTATATGGGAAGAATAGGTTTAATAAATTCCGGCGGCGCTTCGGGTGAGAATGATATGAAGGAAGCCGTCAAAACAGCCGTCATTAACAAACGTGCCGGTGGGATGGGATTGATATCGGGACGAAAAGCATTTCAGCGCCCGATGAAGGATGGTGTAAACATATTAAACGCGATTCAGGATGTTTATTTGTGTAAAGAAATCACGATTGCATAGATTGATATTTTTTATCCGTTGATTAGGGAATGTCCTGTTTGTAGCGCCACAGGCGCGCGACCTGTTGTCATTGTTTAGTCCGCTACTACGGAGCTTGTATGGTTTTATATTCTACAAACATTCCGTCCCAACGGGACTTGATTTATGGCTGGATAAAATTTTTAATTCTACGAATAATATTTTTACAAATTGAAAATCGACAATTGACAATTGATCGTTGATCATTGATCATTGTTACTCACGTCGTCATCTTGAGTAGTCCAACTAATGTATTAACCACCACAGGAAGTATCGAAAGATGTTCATTGCTTGGCGTATTGCTGGCCAAGGAACGTTTTATGTTTTGACAATTTACAAATGACCAGTGACTAATGACTATTTTCTTCAACGCAGAGTTTTCGGAGTTTTCGCAAAGCACGCAGAGAATTGTCGTACGATAAACTTTAGTTTGTCGAAACTCCCCTTTCACGCAAAGCTGCAAAGCAAAATTACACAACACTATTGCCAATTGCCAATTGACCATTGATCATTGTTCATTGTTTTTTTAACAGTCTGTCCCTACGGGACTAGAATTTCAACAAGCCATAAATCCGTAGTTGTTTAGTTTTATACCTAGTGAACAGAACCCCAATACAAAATTATTAATCTATCATGTAAACTCCGTAGGAGTGCCCTGTTTGTAGATTTAAAAAACCAAACGATTCGATAGCGCCGTAGGTGCGACCTGTTGACAGTTTAGCCCGCTCCTATGGAGCTTGTATGGTTTTGTTTGGTTTTATATTCTACAAACATTCCGTCCCTACGGGACTAGGTTTATGGCGGGATAAAATTTTTTAATTCTACAAATTATCTTTTTACAAATTGACCATTGATCATTGTTCATTGTTATTTATTATTGCAGCAGTTCCCTGATCCGTTTTGAAAAATCTCCGATCTTAAATGGCTTTGACAAAAACATTACACCAGGCTTCGATAACAAATTCTCAAGTATGTTAAGGTCTGCATAACCGCTCACAAATAAAAATTTTATGTCTCCTTTCTCCTTATACATCCTATCATATAATTCTTTTCCATTCATCTTTGGCATTTGTACATCGGATATTATAAGGGAAATATTGTCAATATTTTCATGAAATTTTAACAATCCTTCTTCACCGTTGTTCGCACAGATTACATCATAGCCAAAATCTTTTAGCAAAGTCTCAATCATGTTTCGCATATCGGAATCATCTTCAACCAACAAAACAGTTTCAGATCCCTTTTGGAGATTCATTTTTTCTATTTGTACTGATGATTCGAGTTCCTCCTCTACGGTTGGTAAATAAAAATAAAAAGTTGTCCCTTTTCCGATATTACTTGTTACGCCAATACAACCTTGATGCTGTCCTATAATTCCGTGAACCATCGAGAGTCCTAATCCTGTTCCTTTGCCGATTTCTTTAGTCGTAAAAAAAGGCTCAAAAATTTTCACAATATTTTCTTCGTCAATACCGCAACCGGTGTCGGATATTGATATTTTATTATAAAATCCGGGTTGGAGTGCGGGATACGAAATACAAAATTTATCATCCAAGTAAGCATTTTCGGTAACAATCGTAAGTTTTCCTCTGTCGGGCATAGCATCGCGGGCATTGATACACAAGTTCATGATCACCTGTTCGATCTGGGCGGGATCACCTTTCATGTTTTTTAAATTTTGTCCGGGTATAAAATTAATTTCAATATGCTCGCCGAGAGTTTTTCCGAGTAATTTCAACAAGTCCGTTATCAGAATATTAATATTTATTATGCGTAACTCGAGTATCTGTTTACGTGAAAATGCGAGGAGTTGACGCGTGATACGGTTAGCTCGTTCACTCAACTGGTGAATCCTGCTTATCATATCGTAAAAAGGATGGTGCGTTTCAATTTTTGAAAGTAATATATCGGTATATCCGATAATTCCACCCAGTACGTTATTAAAATCGTGTGCTATGCCACTTGAAAGCTGTCCGAGACTTTCCATTTTTTGTGCCTGGAGCAATTGCTTCTCGAGCAGCTTGAGAGGCGTGTTATCGAAGATGTATGCTGTAATTTCCACGAGGTTATCGTTGGAATCGAATTTTCCAATCACATTTTCAATAATATGAATAGGAGTATCGTCATATCTTCTTAATTTTAAGGTATGATAATCCAGTTTTTTTCTATCTATTAAAAGCTTCAAAAAATCTTCTATTTCCTGACTTGTGTAATAATAATCATACAAATTGGATTTTAACGCGGCTTTAGTTGAAGGAAATCTAAACATTTTTAAAAAAGCCGGATTGCAGTCTAAAATCTTTCCATCAGGTGTGGCGATAATATTGCCGGTAAGGTCTTCTTCAAAAAACCGATGATATTTTTCTTCCGATTGTTCTAACAGTTTCAACGCCCGTTTGTTGTCTGAAATATCGCGACATAATCCACCGACAGCCCAAATCCCATTATTCCGGACAAGCGGATATAAAGTATACATGTGAAAATGTAGATCGTCGGACTGTGACATTTCGTGTTCAAATATTATTTCTTTTTTTTGTTTAATAACTTCATGTAATTTTTCTAAATATACTTTTGCAAAGTCTTCGGCGTAAAGTTCCTTAATATTTAAACCAATAATTGAGCTAATACCTTGTTTTTCAAATTGTGCTATGTTACTGTTGCTGAATATATAATTTCCCTCAAGATCGAAAATAAAAATGTGGTCGGAAGAAGATTCGACTAAAGATCGGAATTTGTTTTCACTTTCAATAAGAGCAATTTCACTTTTGAGTTTGTCTTCTTTTGCTTTTTTTGTTTCGAGTGAAGATTTTATTGCAGAATTCAACCGTACCATATGTTCTTTGATAACATAATCAGAAGCGCCGGCTTTTATACATTCTGCGGCAGTTTCTTCGTTTAACGAACCTGTTACTATTATAAATGGAATGTGTGGTTTTAAAAATTTTGTTATCATGAGAGCTTCAAGACCAGTAAATTCTGGCATGGAGTAGTCTGAAAGAATCAAATCAGGTTCGTTTTTGGATAGTTCTTGTTTGAACGCATCCTGGTGCTCAACTTTTTTATAGTCAAAGTTAAAATTTCCTTTTTTCAGTTCGCGGATAATAAGTTCTAAATCTGCCGGTGAATCCTCTAGTATTAATAATTTTAATTTTTTTGAGATTTCCATAAACTTCCTTCGCGGATTTATTCATTTATTTCGTGAATTCGTTAATATGGAACCAATAAGATCCCACCATTGTAACTATATTTAATAATTTTTTTATAATCCACGGCTTTGATCACATAACTGTTTGCCCCGTGATTAAAGCTTCGGTTATTATCCTGTTGACCATCTGTTGCTTCGCGGAGGGTATCTCCTTGAAAGCGTTTCTTCCCAACCTCTAAAAATTCTTTACTCCGCTAGAAATATATATTATTATAAATTTCTTGCAAAGTATTTTGAATTTCTTCACAGAAGCTCTGTTTTGATCAGTCCTAAAAAATTTATCTATCCTTAACATTCTAAATTTGTGGAATAATATTATTAATTGCAATTCCTGAAATTATAAGATATATTTGAAAAAAATTTATGTCACGACCGGTAAAAATAATCCTAGGGGTCTCCCTCAGTCTGATAACAATAATTGTTGCGATATTTTTCTTTTTTAGGTATCAAATCCAAAAATCGTTTCCTGAATATGAGGGAGATGTGGTTGTATCCAGATTAAATAAAAATGTAAAAATATACAGAGATAATTATGGAATCCCTTATATTTTTGCCGAAAATGAACATGATTTGATGTTTATAGCAGGTTATGTTCATGCTCAAGACCGTCTATGGCAGATGGATTTATTCAGACGAACGGCAGAGGGCCGCCTGTCGGAGGTATTTGGCGAAAAAACTTTTGAAATCGATAAAATGTTCAGAACACTGAATTTTTCAGAAGTGTGCCGTAAAATCGAGAACTCGTTGCCGGATGATGTAACCGAAGCAATGAATGCATATGCTGCAGGTATAAATTTTTATATTTACAATTCAAAGGGAAAATATCCTGTAGAATTTGATATGCTTGGTTATGAACCTTATGAGTGGAAAATAAAACATTCACTTTTGCTTTCACGCCTGATGGCTTGGGATTTGAATTTTTCCTGGTGGGTTGATTTAACATTCGGAAGATTAGCAGAGAAGGTTGACCTGCAAAAAGCCGTTGAAGCATTTCCCGCTTATTCGGATAAAAGTCCCGCAATTGTTGAAAGCGAAAAGAAAAAATCTGTTTTTAAAAATATTCCGGTTGCAAAAATTATTTCATCTGCCGGATTGACTGAAGTCTATAAATCTTATAAAGATTTTTTCGGAACGGGAGGATGGGACGTTGGGAGCAATTCATGGGTGATCGGCGCTGAACTTTCAAAAAGCGGAATGCCTATACTAGCCAACGATCCTCATCTGGAATTACCCTCTCCGTCAAAATGGTATGAGGTATATTTTTCGGCGCCGGGATGGAATGTTTCGGGCTTTACAATTCCGGGTTCCCCATTTATTATTATCGGACAGAATGAAAATATATCGTGGGGACTTACAAATGCCATGATTGATGAAACTGATTTTTATATAGAAATGCTCGACAGCACAACAACAGGGAATTACATTTTTAATAATAAATCAATGCCGATGAAAATCAGAAAAGAGATTATATACATCGGTAAAAAAGATAGCGTTGAATACGAGGTTAGAGAAACTCATAACGGTCCTGTTATTTCAGATATACATCCTTCAAAATCGAAGCTGCAATTTAGTGACAAAAAATTTGAAATTACGATGAGATGGTTGGGATTTGAAACTAGCAATGAGCCGGAAGCTTTTTATAATATGAATAAAGCAAAAAACCGTAAAGAATTTGAAGAAGGTGTTAAGCTTATAAGTGTGCCCGGGCAAAATATTATTTTTGCAGATACAAATGGGAATATCGGATATTGGCTGACAGCTAAAGTTCCTGTAAGGGCAAAAGTTAATCCGATATTTCCGTTGCCGGGCTGGACAGATGAATACCAGTGGAAAGGTTTTGTTCCTTTTGAAAAACTTCCGCGCTTGTTGAATCCAAAAGAGGGATTCATCGCTACTGCCAACAATAAAATTATCGACAGTTACCCGGAATTTATATCGAATTTATACATGCCTCCGTCACGAATAATCAGAATAAGAGAATTGTTAACTTCTATAAAAAAATTCGATGTAACAGATTTCCAAAATATTCAACTCGATTATTTATCGCCTCATTCAAGGGATTTGACTCATCTGATAATACAGGTTTACGAAGCTAAATCCGTGACCGATCCCGAAATAGTACAAGGGCTTGATTATTTAAAAAACTGGGATTATAAGCACGAAAAGACGGATATCGCTACCTCGATTTTCAATACGTTCTTAATCAAATTTATTGGGAATGTTTTTAGGGATGAAATGGGTGAAGATTTGTTCAGCGACTACGTGCAATTTTCTGCTTTACCTTTGAATGCCCTCGACAATTTAATTACATCGGGTAATTCAGTCTGGTTCGATAACATCGAGACAGAAGAAATAGAAACGATGGAAGTTATTTTACAACAAAGTATGGCTGAGGCAATTAAAGAACTTCAAATGCTTTTTGGAAAGGATACTAAGGACTGGCAATGGGGTAACTTGCATACTGTAACATTCAGGCATCCGCTTGGCAGACGTACGGAATTGGAAAAGATATTTAATGTCGGACCGTTTCCGTTTGGAGGTTCTATTTCGACTGTCAATGTTGCCGCGTACAGATTAAACAAACCGTTTGAAAGTTTTGTGGGACCTTCGATGCGAATGATTGTGGATATGTCCAAGCCGCTCGAAAAATACAGCATAAACACAACCGGACAATCCGGGCAACCGCTTCACGAATATTATAAGGACCAAACATTAATGTGGCGGAACGGTGAATATAAACGTGTGACAATGGTTAAAGACGAGATAGTAAATTCCGGGTGGAAGATGTTGGAATGTTATGTTTTCTGAAAAATTAATATCAAAATTAAAATCGGCAAAGAGAATAGCCGTATTTACAGGCGCAGGAATTTCGGCTGAGAGCGGAGTGCCTACTTTTAGAGGTGATGAAGGGTTGTGGAAAAAATTCAAGCCCGAAGAGCTTGCCAACTTTGATGCCTTCATAAAAAATCCGGAACTCGTTTGGGAGTGGTATAAGTATAGAAAACATATCATTGCAAAAATAAATCCAAATCCCGGTCATTATGCCCTCGCGAAGATGGAAAATATATTTGAATGTTTTACGGTCATTACACAAAACGTGGATAATCTTCACAAGAGAGCCGGGAGTAAAAATATTTTTGAGCTTCACGGAAACATTGAGAGAAATTATTGTATCGATTGCATGAAAAGTGTACCGGATGAAGTAATTTATTCTTTGAAGAATGTTCCGCGTTGTGATGGATGCGGCGGGTTAATCCGTCCCGATGTGGTTTGGTTTGGCGAGTATCTGCCGTCGGATCAGTGGGATGGATCTGAAAAAGCTGCCCTTTCGGCGGATGTGTTTTTTTCAATAGGAACATCGGGGATAGTGTATCCGGCTGCTATGTTGCCCCAAATGGCTCAGCGTAACGGTGCTTTTTTAGTGGAGATAAATCCTGAACCGACTCCGTTAACTGATATCACAGATGAATTTTTAGTAGGGAAGTCGGGAAAAATACTACCGGAATTGTTGAAAGATATATTATAAGCGGAGATTCGGTTGTGATATTGTCGTGCTTACCATTACTCTAAATTCAATCAGATTATACAAATTAGCATAGAAAAATGGCTATTTTGTCCTACCTGTAAAAATTACCTGTGTTGTAATATTTTACCATCACATCGGTAATTATTACCTGTTATTATTTTTAAAGTGTGATATTATTTCTACAAATCTCTTAATTTTTGAGAATTTCAATACGAAATCACTAACTGGCACAGGTATTGGAGTTGTTTATAGAGAAATGAAAATAGAAAATTCAAATATCAGCAACACAAATCAGCAAATGTCGGAGGTATCTCTTCGATACAACGCTTTATTAATAATTAACATTTAACAACAACATAAGGAGTAACAAAAATGGGTCAACAACAACTTTTATTAATCATCTTAGGCGTTATCATAGTCGGTATCGCTATCGCAGTTGGTATTACAATGTTTACCGCAAGCGCAACAAGCGCAAATCGTGATGCAGTTATTAACGACTTGAACAACTTAGCAGCTATGGCGCAGCAATATTATCGCAGACCACTATCAATGGCTGGCGGTGGAAATGAATTTACCAATTGGGTTATACCACCTCAACTAGACGAAACGGCAAATGGTACTTATGCTTTAAGCGGTGCACCAGGTGCAACCGAGGTTGTAATCGTTGGTACCGGTACAGAAATCGGTGATGATGGCGAAAACCCTGTCGCAGTCACAGCAACAGTTACTGCAACTGCTATTTCAATGGAAGTTGATAACTAAACCATACTAAGCGAGAGTAAGTTATGGGACAGCAGCAACTCTTGTTGATAATACTTGCGGCAATAATTGTAGGAGTAGCGGTTGCCGTTGGCATACTCCTCTTCAGAACGACTGCAGTTGATTCAGCAAGAGATGCTGTTGTAAATGATTTAACCGATCTGGCGTCCCGCGCCCAAGCTTATTATCGGAAACCGGCTTCGATGGCAGGCGGAGCTAAAAGTTTTCTGAATCATTCCACCGGTAGTTTAATGCCGATCAGCAGGCTTACTAACAAACCATATAATGAGAATGGAAGATATTTTATTGACGGCAGTTCAACCGGACAAAGATTAGTGTTAATCGGTAAAGGAAGAGAAGTCGTTGGGACAGACACAATAGAAGTAAGAACAACAGTCACCCAGGATAGTATTATTACTGTTATAATACATTAGGTAAAAATTTTGTTCGTAGGATAGAATGAATGCACAGCACTACTATTGATCGCTTGGTTTGACTGTGCATTTTTTATAGCAGGATATATTTGATAAAGGATTTTTAGAGTAATTTAAAGGAAGAAGATATGCCGGAATTCAGGATAGAGGGATTGTCAACCGTTGGTAAGGTGGTGCAAGGGGTTATTGAAGCCGATGGTTTCAAGTTGGCAAAAGAAAAAGCCAGCCAGATGGCAGCGCAAAAAAAGTTTAAGGTTCTGAATATTACACCCCGTTCAATCTTTTTATATAAAGTTCAAAAGGGAACTGAGAAACCGATAATGGGGGAACAACGTGCTTTCACGAAAGGAGAAGTGGAAGAAGCGCTGTCAAAAATGGGATATAGAGTTTTTTACGTAAGAAAAAAACTATTTAATTTTAAACCAAAACCTCCGATGAATGATATTGTTACTTTTGTCAGAGTAAGCGCTGATTTAATCCGACAAAAGTTACCGTATAACGAAATTCTTCAGTTGCTTTCAAACGACATTGAAAATCCAACGCTCAGGGATACAGTTAAAGATATAAATAACGAATTAAAACAGGGGAAGGATAGTGAAAAAGTTTTCGTAAAGCATGAAGCAATATTCGGAAAATTTACAGCTCATATGCTCGGTCTTGCATCAAAGAGCGGTAACATGGCTGAGATTTATGACAGTACAGCCAAATTTTTGGAGCGGCAGGCACAATTTAAGAAAGATCTGAAAAGCGCATTAATAACACCGCTGATTACTCTTCTGGTAATGTTTGCTGCTGTTATTTATTATATTGGCTGGATATTTAAACCTATGGCTGAGATTTTTACCAGAATGAAAATCGAAGTTCCTCCTATGACGGCGGCTACATTAAAATTTTCATACTTTTTACTCGATAATATTATTTTGATAATTGTTATAGCTTTTGTTTTGATAATTACTGCAGCCCGATTTTTCACAACTCCTCGAGGAAAATACATTCTCGACAAATTAATATGGAAAGTTCCTATCATTGGCTCACTTCTACATAAGACCAATATCGAAATATTTTGTCGTGTATTCTATTCATTATACAGCGGGTCAGGCGAAAATATCGACGTAATACGAATGGCTGCCGAGGCGAGCGGCAATAAATACATGGAAAATAAAATAAAAACTATTGCAATTCCCATGATGATAGAAAGAGGTGCAGGAATAACTGAATCTTTCGAGGCTTCAGGTGTGTTTACAAAAACTGCTTTGTCGAGACTCAGCAGCGGCGCGGAGACCGGCACGGTTAAGCATACCGCGCAACAAATTGCTGATTACTATGAAAAAGAAACAACTTACAAGATGAAAAATACAATTGAGTATATACAAATTTGGATATCAATGATAATAATGTTGGTACTCACAGCATTGACGCTGGTTTCATCCGAGACAGCCTTTATTCAACCTAAGCGGAATGTAGGCTTTTTGGATTTTAATAATATTATTAACTGGATTGCATAAACTTATTGAGGATAATTTAGATAGTATGTCTGAAGTTGATATTACTGACAAAATCGGATACATTCTCCTGAAAAAAGGAGTAATCGATTATGATGTCCTTGAAAAATCCCTAAAGCTAAGAGAAACTGAAGACCTGAAAAAGAGAAGAAATTTGGGTCAGATACTTGTGGGAGAATTCGGTATTGAACATGATTTGGTTTTCCGGGAAGTAGCTAATTTGTACGCTTTCAGGGAAATATATATATCAGATGAAATTATTGACCAGAACAGGATTGACTTTGTAAATAAACAAATTGATAAGTTATCAGAAAATTATCGGGCGATGCTTATAGATGCAAAAATGATACCTCTAAAGTTTGATCCCAAAATAACTGAAAAATTAATAATTATAGCCTCCGATCCCACAGACCGCAGAGTTCCGATTGTTGCCAGAAATTTCGGTGTAAAAAAATACGAAGTATGTTATAGCAGGTTAAAAGATATTCAGACACTTATTGACCTCATAATGCCACCCCAGAACGAATTTTTGAAATTACTTGAAAAGAGTGAAATCGGGTTAGTCGTCCAGGATGATGAAGCGTTTCTTGATGAAGAAGCATTAGAAGCTGAAATCAGTAAAAGCGCTCTTATTAATTTAGTCGAGGGCGCACTGGTTGAAGCAGTCCGCCAGAATGCAAGCGATATTCACATAATGGCACGTGAAGGCAACAAAACAGATTTCATGTTCAGAATTGATGGTGATCTAAAATTATGGCATTCACAGGAAAACACAATGCCGGAAGCAATTTCTGCAGTCATAAAGGATAGGTCGAAAAATATCGACAGATTTGAACGGGAAATGTCACAGGACGGTTTTATTCAGCGTGTGATTGACGGACATCAGATCAGATTTCGTGTTTCCATAATGCCGATTGTAGCTTCCGAATTCAAACATAAGTTCGAAAGCATAGTGATACGAGTACTCGACGATAGAAAAGTAATTACCGATTTGAGTAAATTAGGACTCCAGGGACCTGCCAGGGATTTATTCTATAAGGCGATCTCGAAACCACAGGGAATAGTAATTCTAACCGGTCCTACCGGAAGCGGAAAAAGCACCACTCTTATTGCTGCCCTGTATCAGGTGATTGATCCATCGGTAAATGTATTAACAGTTGAAGATCCTGTTGAATATTTAATCAAAGGTGCCAGACAATTAAAAATCGGGCATAAGATGGGATTCGAACAGGCGATCAGAGGAATTCTACGTCACGACCCGGACATTGTACTAGTTGGTGAAATGAGAGATAAAGAAACTGCAGAAATAGCAATTAAATTAGCAAATACCGGACATCTAACATTTTCTACATTACACACAAATGATGCACCGAGTGCGGTTTCGCGTTTATACAAAATGGGAATAGAATCTTTCTTGATTGCTTATGCAATAAATATTATCGTCGCTCAACGACTTATAAGGACAATATGTAAACTCTGCAGGAAGCCGATTCCCCGTAATGAGCTTGATTATGAAATTTATTTAAGATTCGGTTTCACAAAAGAGCAGCTTGAAACACACACAATATATGAAGCTGTCGGTTGCTCGAAATGCAGCGGTGGATACAGAGGACGGGCGGCAATTCACGAAGCATTATATTTTACAAAAGAAATCAGAACCTTAATTATGAAAGCTGGTCATGAAATTGACGAAGAATCCCTTCGAAACCAGGCTGTTAAGGATGGTATGTGGACTTTAAGGCGTTCAGGCATTGAAAGAATTTTAGAAGGAATTACTACACTTGAAGAAATTGCATCGGCCACAACAGAAGAATAAGTTTAAATAATTTTGATAAATCGTTATTTTACAATATATTAATTAGTATAAAATGGATGAAGCTAAATTAATATTAAACCAGATTGCATCAGATATACCCGATACTACTTTTGGTGTTGAAAGAATAATGCTCACAGGCGATTTAGTAAATCGTCAAAGTTACGAAGAGAAAATAATCATAAGAAAATTACTCGAAGGATTTTTACTCAGGATGTTCGAAACAAAAGCATCGGATATCGATATAGGTGGATTTGGTTCACAGGGAAGGGTCTGGTACAGGATCCATGGAAAGAAAACTCCTGAATATTCCTGGGGAACATTTACTTTTGATGAAATTAATATTCTCATTCAAAGCATTCTATTAGAACGCCAGCGACAGTTCTTGTACGAAAACAGGAATTTGGATTTTTCCTATAGTATCGTGAAAGGCGATGAGCTTTATCGCTTCAGAGCAGATGCTTATTTTGATCTCGACCAACTGGCATTAAACATGCGCGCTATAAATGCTTCTGTCCGTCCCTATAAAGAATTAGAATTACATCCGAATGTGTCAAAGGTTTTAAGTTTGGCACATACAAAGGAAGGGCTTATCTTGGTTACGGGAATTACCGGTTCCGGTAAAAGCTCTACAGTCGATACTGTGATAGATGCCAATAATCATTCAGTTGATGGGCACATTGTGATAATTGCTTCACCGATAGAATATGTTCATAAGTCTGACAGGTGTATAGTCCGTCATCGGGAAGTCGGACGGGATGTTTTATCCTTTAAAGAAGGAGCGGTTCAGTCATTGCGGCAGGACCCAAACATTATTGTAATAGGAGAAATGCGCGATCCCGACACAATTATGACGGCGCTCGAGATTACAGATAGCGGACATAAAGTATTTTCAACGCTGCATACATCATCTGCGGTTGAAAGCATCGACAGGATTATCGGTGAAGTACCTCCGATAGAACAAGAGCGGGTTCGAAACAGACTTGCCGACGTAATCCGCTGTGTGATATCTCAAAAACTCGTTCCAAGTTTAAGTGGACAAAGAGTATTAGCTAAAGAAATTATGGTAACTACACCCTCTGTGAAAGCGGCAATAAAAAATAATAATACTGGTGAAATTTATCAGATGATGGCTGAATCAGGCGACATTGGAATGGTTACACTTGAGCAAGATTTAAAACGTCTCTATATGGCAAAAATCATATCGTTAGAAACGGCAATGAATTTTGCCAACAATAAACGCCGCCTGCAGCAGTTGTTAAATATGGTGCCGCAAGGTGATTTTATTTAGCAATGTTTTGAATACAAAAAAAGGTCAAAAATAATATGACAAACATTGGAAGTGGTAAAAAGACAGCGATCGGTCTCTTTGTTGACGGACTTCAGATCAAATTTGCAAAGTTATCACGTAAAGGCAATTCTATTCTTATTGATGAACTCAAATCAGCGACTCTTGTAACGAAATTATCAGAACATCCAACCCAGGAGACGGATGATACGTTCAGTGATTCTTTAAGTCATACGTTCGCAATTGATTCCGAAAAAGCGGAAGCTGAAACAACTGAAGATAATAATGCAGTTCTGTTAGGTTTATTAGCACAGTATAAACCTAAAAGTTACAGTCTCGGATATTCCATTTCTGAACCGGGAGTATTTTACTATACCTTGGAAAATGATTTTGGTTTAAAAGGAAATCAGTTAAAAGAGAAAGTATATGATGAAATAAAAAAAATTAGAACAACTCAGCCGCCGGCTGACGCAATAGATGTTTTTTATTCTTCCGACCGAAACTTGATGTGTGTTGTGCGCGAAGAAGGATTAAGTTTAATTCGATCGATAAATGAAATAAAAACATTTCTCCATAACAAGATTCCTAAAATTCCATTAATTGACACTTCCGATATATCGCTATTAAATTTGGCAAGGGCTAACTATGGATTTGCTCCAGATGAGATAAGTGTAATTGTTTATATTGGGGTCGATTTTTCAAGATTAATATTCATGAAAGGGGCGGAATTTTATCATTTTGCCCCATCCTTGGGTGAAGGGTATGATTCGTTTAATGTTCAGAACACAATTTACAGCCGTTTATTACTGGAACAGGATAACCTGGGCATTCCGCGAATCGACAGGATTTTGTTAGCCGGAGAGAGTAAAAGAATTGCTCTGGATGAATTCCTGCATTATCAACTTCCCGAGGTGGAGATTCAATATCTTAATACTCCATATCTTGACTCTAGCGGAATTCCTTATGAAATTCAAGAACAAATTCCTGAATACGCTGTTCCAATTGCTACAGCATGGAAAATATTAGAAGAAAATAATCCGGCTTTCTATCCTACAAACCTTCTTCCGGAAAACATCCGTGAGGAGCAAAGGGTATTCAAATTGGCATGGCATGGATACCTATTACTTATAGCAATGTTTATATCCACGTTTTATTTTACATTTAGAATTTCAGAGCTTAATTCAGTCAATATCGCTAGGATCGATATACTTCAACAGAAAAACATTCAATTAGAGGAAAACAGAAAACTGCAGGAACAAATTATTGATCTTGAAAACCAAATAAGCAAATATCATACGGCACTCTCGGTTTACGATTCAATCGTTCCGGGCTACAACAAGTGGTCTAACACGCTCGAGCATCTCACACAAAGTGTAAATGATATAAACTCACTCTGGATAACAGATTTCAAGACAATAGAAAAGGGACGATTGGCTTTTACCGGATTTTCCATTTTCAGAGCGAGAATTCCGCGAATGACTACAATTTACGAAAATGTTACACTTAGTAAAGTTTTACAAACTGAAATCCGCGAGAAAACATTATTTTCGTTTGAGTTAATTGTACCACCGGCTGATGATCCGGATGCCGGAAAATTATCTTTAGAAATTAATGAATCGTTCAATGATGATGGAAACGAATAACAATAAATAAGGAGCAGGAGGTAGATGTGTCATACATAATTAGAAATACAATTGCTCTTGGAGTAATATTACTTTTTATCTTAAGCATTGGTATATATTTCGGGCATCTCTCACTGCCGGAAAAAATTGAAAAATCCGAAAAAGAGATAAAAAGGATTGAAATTGAACTTCAAAATACTCCCGATTTGATTAACCAATTTAATTTATTAACAAATCGCCTTGAAATTACAAAAGAAAAATGGGAGACAAGGAATAAAGATATTCCCGCTTCCAATGTAACAGGTGAGGCATACGATTATCTTAACCAGATAATAATTAAGAGCGGCGAAATAAAACTTGACATGTTGTTCGCCGGGAATAAAAGTTTAGCGAATTACGGATTCAATAGTTACAAGTTAAAGGGCGAAGCTCCTTATGAAAATATTTTCCGCTTTATATGGTACATCGAAAACAACCGTCCGCTTTACAAAATTAAAGAATTAAAATTAAGGTCGGTTGAAACCAAATCAAAAGATAAAAAAGAAAACGCAGTTTTAGTTACCTTTGAAATGACGATCGAAGCATATTATTCAACAATCTCTGAGCTTCATTCTTCCGTCGGTGAAGCGGTGCTTATGCCTCCGGTGTTAACGGTTGATCCGTTTTATCCTCTGATTTTAAGAGACCTGCCGCCAAATACAAACGACTTGGTAGAAATTGAAAGAGCAGATTTGAAGGCGGTTGTTCAGGGTAAGGCGTTTGTAGTTGACCAGGGGAATAGAATGAGAACTCTGGCGGAAGGTGATGAAGTGTATCTCGGTTACGTTACAAAAATCGACCCTGTAGCCGGACAAATAGAATGTACTTTGAATAAAGGCGGTATAATCGAAAAGTTTGAATTATTTATTCGTTATGGACAAAAACAGAAATGAGGAATATATGAAATCATCAAAAAAATTAATGATATCCTTTATTACAGGGTTATTAATTTTCTTTTTATCACTTGAACACACGGCATATTCTCAGCAATCTGAAAGAAGAATTTTAAGAGAATATATCTCGAAAGAAGAAATCGTTTCAATCTCTCAAACCACAACTTTCGAAAAAGCCCTTTCTGTTATGGGCGATGTGAGCAAGCGCTTCCTCGGTAAAATAATCATCGACCCGGGAAAGCGAAATAAAGAGATCGGTGTAGATGTCAAAGCTATGCACTGGCGGGATGCATTTGAATTAGTGCTGCGGGTAAACAATCTCTGGTACAAAGAACATGAAGATTATTTTGAGGTCGTTAGTGTAACAGGAGAAGAAGGGAAGGAAAAAAAGAAACCGGGTGAGCAGCTTGAAAAAGAACCTGTAACTATGGGAAGCAGGGAAATTAAAATTTCGGCTGTATTTTTCAATATCGACCTGACCAAGCTTCATGAATCCGGTATTAATTGGACATTATTCAGAAGCAAACCGGACGATAAATTTTCGTCGCTTATGATCGAACAGAAAACAATTGAAAAAGTTACCGACACACTGATATTCAATGCTTCGTTGAAAGGATTGGACTTAACTTTCGGAAATCTCGATGCAATAATAAGATTGTTTTCTGAATCAAATATCGGAGAAGTAATTTCCAATCCTCAGATTGTTGTTCGTTCCAGTGAAAAAGGCCGCATACAGGTTGGTGAGGATATTTCTGTAAAGAAAAAAGACTTTGCGGGTAACACAGTTATTGAACAAATACCGACAGGTACAATTATTGAGGTTTCACCGGTTGTCCTTAAAGAAGGGGATAAGGAATATATTTATCTCGACCTCGATGTTGAGCGAAGTGTTATAACCGCTTTGGGTGAGGCTCCGACAATCAGTCGAACAAAAGCCAAAACGGCTCTGTTGATGCTCGATGGTGAAGAGGCAGTAATAGGCGGATTATATTCTAATTTTGATCAAAAAGTGCGTTCCGGAATTCCTATATTAAAAGATTTACCTTGGTGGGTATTCGGACTCAGGTACTTCTTCGGATATGATAAAGTTCAAACATTTAAGAAAGAGCTAACCATATTATTGCGGGCTGAACTTGTTCCGTCGCTGCACGAACGTCTTTCGCGTAAAAACAAGGAAAATCAAATTGAATCGCAAAGGCAAAAATTCGATAAAGACATAGAAAAATTTAAAAGGAATTAAGGATAAAATTATGAAAATCATAAAATACTTCCTGAGCGCTTTAATTTTTATTAGTCTGTATAGTTGTCAGGAGCAGTTGACTGACATTAACGAAAAGAACATCGTTAAAATTTTTGGAAATATATATGAAGAACGTCAAGGATTAAATATTGCGCTGAAAGATGTCGAGGTAAAATTAACCGGCGGTGGTATTAATATGAGCGATACCACAGGAATCGACGGTTATTATTATTTCGAGTTTTCTCTCGATACATCCAAAAATATTAATGTTGCCTTGTCCCTGAAGAAAGAAGGATATAGGGTTGTAACACCACTTTTGTTTACAGTAACCGGAGGGAATAATTATCCCGTTACTCCGTTTGTAATGGCGGTCGATACTTCCACAACCATCGGTGGGGGTGGTACGCCTACTAGCGGATTACCGCAGACTATTGCGTATTTAGGTCCGGCAACTATCGACTTAAAAGTCTACGGAGTCGGTGGCCTTGAGAGTGCAATCGTTACTTATGAAGTTCGCGATTCACTCGGCTTTCCTATTAGTGTATCAAAAAAAGATACGGTATTCTTTTCTCTGGAAGGACCCCCCGTTGCCGGTGGAGCGTATATATTGCCTGCAAGCGTTATCACAAATGCTGCGGGAAGAGCAGTCACCACTATCAATAGCGGAACAATCGCGGGAGTGCTGCAAGTGGTTGCTACTTTGAGAAGAGAAAGTGACGGACAACTGCTGAAATCGACACCGACTAAAGTTGTTGTTCACGCCGGATTACCAAATCAAGCTCATTTTTCAATTTCAGCATCAAAATATAATTTTCCGGGTTATAATTGGGTTGGTAGGGAGAATAAAATACTTGTTCAAGCTGGTGATAAATATAGTAATCCGGTTCAAACCGGAACGGCTGTTTATTTAAACACTACAGGAGGTATTATCACTGCCGCCGGGTATACATCGTCTACCGGACATGTTAATGCAACTTTGTATAGTGGTAATCCATTACCCAATGCTCCGATTTATGGACCCGGTTATGCTTGGGTGAAAGCACAAACTTTAGGTCAAAATGCGGTTCTCGTAAAAGATAGTACATTAATTTTATTTTCCGGAATTTCCCGAATTACAATTTCACCTGATTCAATAAATGTTCCGCGGGGAGGACGTCAGTTGTTTAATGTAAATATTTCAGATCAAAATGGAAATCCCCTTTCATCCGGGACAACTATCACATCGTCGATTGAATTTACTCCTCCTCCGAATACTGAATGGAGCGCGTTGATCAACGGATTGCCAACGCAGCCTTTTGATGATTATTTGTTCAGAGGACCGGGAAAAACTGATTTCATACTTGAAGTTATTGACGCGACTGCGAATGGCGGTACACCGGCAAAAATGCCGGTTGTTGTAAAAATTATTGTAACAGAATCTAACGGAACAGTGTCAAAATTTTTATCGGGCTACGTTGGTAATTTTTAGTTAAATAAAAAATGAACACCGGTCAATTAATATTAACAATAGGCGCATTCGCAATACTTTCTACGATGCTGCTGACATTTTACGGAGTGCTGTCGCGGAGCGCCGAAACTATCGGTTCGGCTCAGGGAAATATTGTTGAAATTGCTCTTGCGACATCAATCCAGGAAATCTCTCAAAGCGTGGCATTCGATGAAGCGTCTATTGATTCAACAATAGACTTGAGTAATATCAATAGTTTAACTCATTCTTCACTTTTGGGGAAAGATGATATTACTGAAAAATCAATTTATACTTTTGATGATTTTGACGACTTTCACAATTTCTCATACAATGATTCAACAATGGCTTCAAATGTCGGAATATTCAACTTATCCTTTAAGGTTTATTTTGTCAAACCTGAGAGTGTAAATGTGGTTTCGGCGTTTCGTACATTTGCAAAAAAAATGGATATGAGAATCACAAGAGTATTTCCTCCTTCTCAGGATACATTAAAAAATTCATTTGTGCTCGGATACTTTCATTTTGATTGAGATTGATATATGGCAACATTACTCGATATAATTTTCGCAACTATTTTAGGCGGATTTTTGCTTTTAATATTGATAAACGCAAATTTTATCGCTTCCGAATCTTCTACTACTTACAATAATAATGTATTGGTTCAGATGTTGCTTGTTTCGAATATCCAGTTAATCGAAGGCGAGTTTAAAAACATGGGATCATATCTACCGGATTCTGTTCGCACTATTATTTATGCTGCTCCAACCGGTATCAAATTCCTAACGGCAAAGTCTTTTGGCGCCGCGCCTGATACCATATCATACCAACTCAGTCCACTGCAAACCGGAATATTTCAAAATGATAGCATACGATTCATTTACCGTAAAGTGAACAACAATCCTCAGTTTAGTATAGGAATGGCAACGCAATTCTCCCTAAAGTATTATGATCAGGATAGAAATTTTTTGGGATCAATTGTTCCGGATGATGAATTAGCCTCAATTAAACTTGTTGAAATGACCGTTGAAGTGCAAAGTCCGCATGGTCCTTACAGAAATCCTAATGAGGTAAAACCCGGTGAAAGGGATGCTCTGTTCTCAAGTTCGATGTGGAGGCAAACCCGGTTAGCTTCACAAAATTTATATACAAGATGAAAAATTATTTAACAAACATATAAAATTATATGGGTGGAAAAGCATCAATCATATTAGTCCTGGGATTCATCCTCGTGTTTAGTTATATAGCCTCAAATATTATGAGTCTCGGAACCCGGGCTGTCGATAATGTTTCATATTACAGCGAAACATCAACGGCACACAATATCGCGGAAATAGGCATAAATGCCGGGCTGAGTATTTTGTATAAAACGTCAGTTGATACAACCGCCGCCCAAACCGGCTGGACTCCCAAAACCATTACAAGTCAGAGCTTCAACTCAGGTATTTTTAAAGGAGGTTCTTTCGTTGTAAAACTTCAGGATGTGACCGGAGGTTATAAAGAATTAATTTCAACATCAGTTTACACAAAACCTCCT
>CAYTID010000011.1:39628-40823 GCA_964437735.1 uncultured Ignavibacteriaceae bacterium
CAGTGTTTCGTGATACTATAAAAGTTTTATTCATGCCAATTTCCGGAAATTTTACGGTAAAAGGTTTTATGTCAGATTTTGGTGGTAACGATGAATTCTGGATATCAAAGGATACAATGTTCGGCTCAATCCATTTTAACGGAAGATGTCATATAAACGGATCACCGGTATTTATGCAGAAAGTAACTCTTTCAAAAGGGTTTGATCCTCCTAAACCCGGTTCGGGTTCAAATCAGGCTATCCTTAAAAAGGGTTATGAAACAGGTGTAAAGAAGATAGACTTTCCTCTGAATGCTCAGGATGCTATAAATTTTGCAAAGGGCTCAGGAAGCTACCAAATACCAAGTGGTAATCCGTCCAGTGCTGATACAACAGGTTGGCCAAGTAGAAGAAGAGTCTTTTATACAGCGGGTAAACCTTTATATCTGAGATTTTCGCGTGGTGGAACGAATGAAAAAGTTTGTTATATAGAGGCATTTCACGATACAACGACCTCAGCCAAGTTGCGGGCAAGAATGCAAATTCCGAGCGGAGATTCTCTGGTATTAGCAATAGATTCGGCGAATGTGTTTATTCGTGGTTCTATTCGTAACAGGGTAACAGTCGTTACGTTGCAAAATGCTTACATTGACAGTATTGTTAGATACGGAGCTAATGTAACATACAATCATCCTGCGGGTAAAATGCAGGTGAATGCGGGTTCAACTGATATGTTCGGACTGATTGCTTATAAAGATGTTGTTATCAATAATACACGATCATGGTTAACGAATTCAGCAATTGTGTATGGAGTTTTATTTAGTATTACGGGGAGTATAAAGGTTGCAGATAATACTATTGGAGGGGCGGGTCCATTTAGAAATTACGGCGGGCTTGTAACTAAGGTGAAAGCCGATGTTGCAAAAATTACAGGCGGAACTCTTGTCGGCGGATATTTTAAACGTTTTTATTTTGATGATCGAATGGCAACAAGGCTTCCACCATTTTTCCCAAAGGGAAAAACCACTACTAACAGATATGAAATTATTAGTTGGTGGGAAAATGTAAGGTTGCCCACTTATTAAAATATGAATTGATGTCAATTTTGTTGGGATAAGAATTTCTTTATTGATTCATTAAAAGCACGATTCGTCTTCTCAACATCTTCTTCTGTATGAGCCGATGAAACGAAAGCGGCTTCAAATTGTGACGGAGC
>CAYTID010000012.1:0-39231 GCA_964437735.1 uncultured Ignavibacteriaceae bacterium
TTTTTATGGAAGTATTAATAGTTGAAAAATAATAATAGTTTATAAAACTTTCTATCACGTGAAAAAAACAAAAACAATATCAAACCCAAAAAAAGATATTAAATCAAAGAAAAAAACTATAAAAAAGAAAAAAACCTTTAAAAAAAACTTAAGTGTTGTAAAAGAATCAGAGGTTAAATATCAAATAGAGCCGAGTAAGACTATAGATGAATCTTGGGATTTTCGTAAAGCTAATACAAAAGAATATACTCATTGTTTTCATTCATATCCTGCAATGATGATCCCGCAAGTTGCACGAAGAATAATAGAAAATTTTGGTAAAAAATCTGAAATTCTTTTTGATCCTTATTGTGGTACAGGCACGTCACTTGTTGAAGCAAACCTTAATGGAATTAATGCCATTGGTACAGACATCAATCCGTTAGCAAGGATGATTGCTATGGCAAAAACTACTAAAATTGATATTCAGGTTTTGGATTTGTTTCTTCACAATTTTTTTGATTATTTTTTTTCAATAAATTTTCAAGAAGACACCATAAAATCAATTATTGTTCCGGATGTTAAAAACATTGATTTTTGGTTTTCAAAAAATGTTCAGAAGAAACTTGGGATACTTCTAGAATTTATTGAAAAAATTAATGATAATTCAATTAAAAACTTTTTCCAAGTTGCATTTAGCGAGACAGTTAGAGAATCTTCTTTCGTTAAACAAGGTGAATTCAAATTAGTGCGTAGTAAAGATTTAACCAAGAAGGAAGATTTTGATGTATTCGGAATAATGATTAATAAACTTTCAAGAAATAAACAAGGTTTAATAGAATTTGAAAAAGCTTGTAAATATAACACGTATACATCTATTCACGATTTTAATTCTGTACATACCATACCAGAAAAAATAATTAATCCAGGTAGTATTGATATTATTGTTACATCGCCTCCATACGGTGATTCACGAACAACTGTAGCTTATGGACAATATTCACGCTTAGCAAATGAATGGCTTGGTTATAAAGGTGCAAATAAAATAGACAATATGCTTATGGGGGGGGAAAAACGTAAACACACACATATTTTCACTAGTGAAACTTTAAATGATGTCATAAACACAATCAAAAAGAAAGACTGTGAAAGGGTTAGAGATGTTATTTCTTTTTATGAGGATTATGAACAATCAATATCCAATGTCTCAAAAACCTTAAAAAAGGGGGGATTTGCTTGTTATGTTGTTGGTAATAGAACAGTTAAAGGAGTTAATATTCCTACTGATGAAATTACTGCACAACTATTTACCGAACGAGGTTTTACTCATCTTGAAACTATAATTAGAAACATACCAAATAAAAGGATGCCTTTAAAAAATAGTCCATCTAATATTGTAGGTGAAACGGCAACTACTATTAAAAATGAATATATTGTAATTTGTCAAAAGAATTAATATGCAATTAAAAGAATTAATAAAGAGATTAGAAAATCTTAAAAACAAAGGTTTTATTCAAACTTTGAGAAAGGGACCAACGGGGATCGGTCATCTTCTTGAAAATGAACTAGGATTAAAAGAAACGAATATAGCGATACCTGATATTGGCGGAAGAGTTGAAGTCAAAGCGACGAGAAGAAATGTTAATTCATTAATTACTTTATTTACTTTTAATCGAGGAGTCTGGCAAGTAAAGCAAAAAGAGATCATAAACAAATATGGATACATAGATGAACAAGGAAGGCAAGCACTTTATAATATTGTAAATAAAAAGACGCCAAATTCACAAGGATTTTACTTGGTTTCTAATCCTTCGAAACATCTCATTATACTTAAAAATAAAAATGAAATTGAAAATATTGCTGAATGGAGCACTTTTGTAATAGCAGGAAAATTTATGACCAAACTTGACAGGCTGTTACTAATTTTTGCCGATAACAAACTTGAAAACGGAACAGAATTTTTTCATTTCAACGAGGCCTATTTATTAGAAAATCCTACCCCAGAAAAATTTCTAGAAGCATTTGAAAAAAGTGAGTTGATGATTGATTTACGAATGCATTTGAAAGAATCTGGAGGTGTTAGAAATCATGGTACGGGTTTTAGAATTTCAGAAAAAAATTTGATGGACTTATATACAAAGAAAAAGCAATTGCTTTGATCTACCCATTCTATAGCTTATATATCTTCCACAGCTAATTTCTCTAATTATATTATATCAATATTAATTCAAACTTTTCGTCCTACTATTTGCACCACTCACTCAATTTTTTTATATTTTACAAAATAAAAAATTGGTAAAAGGTATCAATAGTGCCGGAAAACAACAATATCGACCTCTCGAAACTGCGTATCAATCACGATGAAAAGAAGAATCCTCCGAATAATCCCCCCAAAAAATGGATCATATACATTGCGGGATTTATCATAATAATCCCTCTATTTTTCTATCTGATTAAATCAAATATTAATCCTGTTGAAGTTGTGGAGATCACAACGGTAACGCGCGTGTCCCCTTCACTTGCAAATACAATTCTTACGGCAAGCGGTTATGTTGTAGCACAGCGAAAAGCATCCATCGCGTCCAAAGCGACAGGAAGATTAGTTTACCTTGGGTTTGAAGAAGGCGATCAGGTAAAAAAGGGAGAAATCATCGGCCGCATCGAAAGCGCAGATGTTAGCGCAGCGCTGGAACAAGCCAAAGCTAACCTTGAACTTAGCAAAGCTGAATATCTTGATGCAGAGCGCTCACTGAAGCGCGCGAAAACTTTAATTGCCGGAAACCTTATATCCCAGGCAGACCTTGATGCAACTCAGGCGCGATACGACCGGGTTGCGGCAGCCATCGCGCTTGCCGAGACCGGAGTCACAGCGGCTGAAGTACAGGTTGAGAATACGCTTATCCGCGCACCGTTCGACGGGACTATTTTAACCAAGAATGCTGATGTCGGTGAGGTTGTTGCTCCTTTTGCAGCGGGGGCAAGCTCGCGTGTCGCAGTGGTGACAATCGCCGACATGACTTCCCTTGAAGTCGAAGCTGATGTTTCCGAGTCGAACATAGAAAAAATAATTCCCGACCAGCCGTGTGAAATTACACTTGACGCATATCCCGAACAGCGGTATAGAGGATATGTAAGCAAAATCGTCCCGACTGCCGACCGTACAAAAGCCACCGTAATGACAAAAATAAGATTTGTGGATAAAAACAGCCGCGTATTGCCCGAGATGAGTGCGAAGGTTAATTTTCTAACCGCGCCCATTGCCGATAAGGAACAGGCACAACCGAAGCTCGCCGTTGCGGCATCGGCAGTTACAAATAGGAACGGCAACGATGTAGTTTTTCTGTTTACCGGAAATGAGGTTTCAGAAGTTCCTGTCGAAACAGGCGAGAAGCTCGGAAACATGATTGAGATAAAGAGCGGTCTCTCGCACGGCAACAAAGTTGTATCGAAACCGTCAGAGAATTTAAGCTCGGGCACAAGGGTTAAGATAAAAGAGTAATTCGCCGACGGATAATTCCGGCGTTGTAATTATACAGGATTAAATGTTGACTCGTATGTTCTATCGATACTCTCTGCCTTTGGCGGAGAATTCAAGAACCGCAAAACATTTAAAAATATTTCACTTAATGCATAGATAAAAAGGATTCCACTGATGACAAATAATAACTTAGTTTCAATACAAAACATTTCAAAATCTTACTGGCGTGATTCGCTAGAAATTCCCGTACTCAACAACATATCGCTTGAAATTACCAAGGGAGAATTTATTGCTTTGATGGGTCCGTCAGGTTCGGGAAAAACAACGCTCCTAAACCTGATAGCAGGTATCGACCGTCCGACACGGGGAAGAATTACGGTCGAAGATATTGACATCAGCCGGCTGAATGAATCACAGCTCGCATCATGGAGAGCGCGCCATATCGGTTTTGTTTTTCAGTTTTATAACCTGCTTTCCGTGCTGACGGCATTCGAGAATGTAGAACTGCCTTTGCTGCTTTCAAAGCTTTCGAAAAAAGAGCGGCGGGAACATGTTGAGTTTGCTCTTAATATAGTCGGTCTTTCGGACAGAATGGATCATTACCCAAAACAGCTTTCAGGCGGACAGGAACAACGTGTAGCAATCGCCCGCTCGATTGTTTCTGATCCTACTCTCCTTGTAGCCGACGAGCCGACGGGCGACCTTGATAAATTCTCTGCTGAAGAAATTCTCAATCTTCTTGAACGGCTTAATACTGAATTCCAGAAAACAATAATTATGGTAACACACGATCCTCGAGCAGCCGAAAAAGCACACAAGATAAAAAATCTTGATAAAGGAGAATTATCCTGAAGGAACCGTCATGAAAATATTAAAACTTATAATAAAAAATTCACTCCGGCATAAACTACGGACGTCTCTGACGATCTTGGGTATTGCGATTGCAGTGACTGCCTTCGGCTTGTTGCGTACTGTTGTCACTGCCTGGAACGTTGGTGTAGAAGCTTCTGCTGCCGACCGGCTTATTACAAGACATGCAGTCTCTTTTATATTTCCACTTCCACTTGCATACAAAGAGCGCATATCTAAAATCGAAGGTATTGAACATTTAACTTATGCCAACTGGTTCGGTGGAGTATATATCGACAAAAAACAGTTCTTTGCGCGTATGGCAATCGATGCTGAAACTTTCATCGATGTATATCCCGAACTTCTTATTTCACCGGATCAACTGGAAGCTTTTAAACGCGACAGAAGCGGCTGCATTATCGGCGAAAATATTGCACAACGATATAATCTGAAAATAGGCGACGTAATGCCTATGGAAGGGGATATCTATCCCGGAAGTTGGGAATTCACCGTAAGAGCGATATACACGCCGCGAGATAAAGTAACCGACCCGACGAATATGTTATTTCACTGGCAGTATCTTGAAGAACGTCTGCGACAGGAATCACCCGGGCGTGCGGGTTATGTCGGTTGGTACATTATAAAAATCAAGGACCCCAATAATGCTGCGGTGATTTCCAATCAGATCGATCAGATTTTTAAGAACTCTCCGGCAGAGACAAAGACAGAAACTGAACGGGCGTTCTCGATGGGATTTATGGCAAGCTTTAGCGCAGTGTTTACCGCGATGAACATTATTTCATTCGTAATAATCGGAATAATTTTGCTTGTTCTCGGAAATACAATGATTATGTCGGCAAGGGAGCGGATACGGGAATATGCAGTTTTGAAAACACTCGGATTCACATCGTATCATCTTACGGGGCTGATAGCAGGAGAGTCGCTGTTGATTGCCGTACTTGGCGGAGCGCTTGGCATTGCCGGGACTTTCCCGATTACGCAGGGTTTTGCTGCTGCACTTCCACAGGGCTGGTTCCCGGTATTCAATGTTGAACCAATAACGTTGATATTCTCGAGCGGATTGGCGATTCTTGTCGGAGTTCTGGCATCAATTTTTCCGATACAGCGCGCTGTCGCCACAAAAATTGTAGACGGATTGCGACAAATCGGTTAACAAATGAAAACAGGTTTATTATGAAGATACCAATTAAATATACACTCCGAAATCTTTGGACACGGCGTCTGACTACATTATTAACCATCACAGGTATTGCGCTTGTGGTTTTTGTCTTCGCAGCAGTGCTTATGATGGCGTACGGAATACAAAAAACTCTTGTTGAAACGGGATCGGATAATAATATAATCGTCCTGCGTAAAGCGGCAACTTCCGAAATTACCAGTATTATAATGCGCGATCAGGCAAATGTACTTCGCGCGCTGCCATTCATCGAAAAAACAGAGGATGGAAAACCTCTTATCTCGGAAGAAATCTCTACTGTCATCAACCTCGCATTTAATAAAAAGCCGGAGGGTTTCGGAAATGTGTCTGTCCGTGGTATCACTCCCTACGGAATTAACCTCCGTCCTCAGGTGAAACTGATTGAGGGAAGAATGTTTAGTTGGGGATCAAGAGAGATTATCATAGGGGCTTCAATCCAGAAACGATTTCGCAACACAGACATCGGTGAGACGATCAAATTCGGCGGCGACGAGTGGACGGTTGTCGGGTGGTTCGATGCCGACGGCAGTGGATTTGATTCGGAAATCTGGGGGGATGTTGACCAGCTAGCGCAGTCATTTGGCTATACAGGTGCCTACTCCTCAATTCTTATAAGACTCGAAAAGCCTGATGAGTATAAGGATTTTTTGGATGGCTTCTATAAGGATTTGCGCTTGCAGACACTTGAAGTAAAAAAGGAAAAACAATTTTACGCGGACCAGTCGGAAGATATGGCAATGTTTATCAGGATACTCGGAATCGTTGTAACTATCATATTCAGCGCGGGGGCAATGATCGGTGCGATGATAACTATGTATGCGGCAGTCTCAAACAGGACGACCGAGATCGGAACTCTCCGTGCTCTCGGGTTCCGCCGACGGAGTGTAATGATGGCTTTTCTGGTGGAATCTCTCGCTATTGCTTTAATCGGCGGATTTACAGGGCTATTTTTCGCATCATTCCTGCAATTCTTCCAGGTTTCGATGATAAACTTCGGATCATTTGCCGAGCTGGCGTTTAGTTTTTCGCTATCACCATCTATCGTGATCAATTCAATGTTCTTTTCTGTTATAATGGGTGTTATCGGCGGATTTTTACCTTCTGTCAGGGCATCAAGATTGAATATTGTAAACGCCCTCAGGTCTGAATAATTATTTAGATTGAAATCTTACGCATAAAGCAGAAGGGAGGTTCTGTTCTGTTGTTGGATAATTTCAATACTTGCAAGACAAATTTTATTTTTTTAATTTCTAACGTATCAGTATGAAAAAAATCAACCTAAAAAATCTTTCAAGCCATGAACTTGAAGAATACGCTCTTTCAATCGGTGAAAAAAAATTCCGTGGTCAACAACTGTTTGATTGGCTCTATGCGAAGGAGGCTTCGTCATTTGAAGAAATGACTTCTTTGTCGAAGTCAATGCGTGAAAAACTCAAATCTTCTGCTGTTATAGATTCCATAAAGTTAATAATGTTTCAAAAATCACCTTCCGACAAAACGGTTAAATTTCTTTTTGAATTACAGGATGGAGAGAAGATAGAGAGTGTTTTAATTCCTCCTAAAATTTCTTTTGATAATAACGACGCAGAAGATGAGGAAGAACAAAAGAGATTAACACTCTGTGTTTCAACTCAGGTTGGATGTCCACTTGATTGTGCTTTTTGCGCTACCGGTACGATGGGATTTTTCAGGAACTTATCAACCGGCGAAATCATCGATCAGGTTCAGTTGGCTAAAAAAATATCGGAAAAGAAAATTACTAATCTGGTATTTATGGGAATGGGAGAGCCATTGTTAAATTATAATAATGTAAAGAAAGCCATTGACATACTGACAAATGGAATGAATATACCGGCTAAGAGGATAACGCTTTCGACTGCAGGATTGGCCGAAGGCATTATTAGAATGGCTGACGATAAATTAAAGATTAAACTTGCTGTATCCCTCCACAGTTTGGATGATAATATCCGTTCAAAGCTGATGCCTGTGAACAAGAAAAAAAATATCAACTCTTTGCTTGAGGCTGTCGGTTATTATTACAAAAAAGCAAAAATACGCGTTACATTCGAGTATATATTGTTTGCAGGAATTAACGATACTAAGAATGATATTGAAGCGCTGGTAAAATTATCAAAGTATATTCCTTGTAAGATTAACTTAATTAATTATCATTCGATAGACTTTACCTTGCCTTCCGGTTTTGCTAATAGTTTGAAACCCGTATCGCATAAAAGGGCTGAAGAATTTGCTCAAGCTTTACGCGACAGGCATGTTACTGTTTTTATCAGAAGCAGTGCGGGTGAAGAGATAGCTGCGGCATGCGGTCAATTAGCCGTCCAAAATGCAAAAATTAAAAAAAGTCAGATGGTAGCAGGCAATAATAATAGAATAGAATAATAAAATTGTTAAATTACAGTAAACCTTTAAACTTGTTTTAAACATTGAAAGGTAATCAGAAAAAATGCAGATCATACTATTAGGACCTCCCGGTGTAGGAAAAGGGACACAGGCAAAATTGTTGTCTGCGAAATATGGAATTAAGCATGTTTCGACGGGGGACATTCTCAGAGCAGAGGTTACAAAAGGATCAGTTTTAGGAAACAAGGCAAAAACAATTTTGGAACGGGGCAAGCTTGTATCGGACGATATCATGATAGATATCATGAAAAATGTTCTTACATCAGAAGATTGCATGAACGGATTTATTCTCGACGGTTTTCCAAGAACCATAGTGCAGGCAGAGGCACTCGAAAAATTATTCGATGATTTGAACATAAAAATAAATTCCGTTTTATATTTTGAGGTTGATGAAAATGAAATTGTGGAAAGACTGACAAACAGATACAGTTGTTCCCGGTGCAGCGCAATTTACAATTTAGATATTAGCAAGCCTTCAGATGCAAAATGTTCCAAGTGCGGAGGGGAATTAATTCAGCGTGATGACGACAAGCCGGAAACTGTTCTTCATCGGTTGAAAGTATATAAAGAATCGACAGCTCCCGTTAAAGATTTTTACGGTAAAAACGGGAAATTACATATAGTTGACGGAGTAGGTGAAGTCGAAGAGGTATTTAATAAAATTATCACAGTATTGGAGGAATAAATTTTGTTTTCCTGGCGAAAACTTAATGAAAAACCGATAATCATTGCTCATCGCGGTGCATCCACATCTGCACCGGAAAACACTATAGCGGCTTTTAAGAAAGCCATTGAAGAAGGTTCCGACGCGATTGAACTGGATGTAAGATTAACCAAAGACAAAGAAATCATTGTAATACACGATTCGAGGCTTGAGCGTACGACAAACGGAAGAGGAAAGGTTTCAGATTATAAAATTGCTGATCTTAAAAAATTCGACAACGGTTCGTGGTTCGGAAACAGGTTTTACAAAGAATCCATCCCGACACTCGAAGAAGTTATAAAAGTAACGAATAAAAAAGTAGGATTAAATCTGGAATTGAAGTCACTTCCTGCAAGAGATCAGTCGTTGATGATACAAAAATGCATCCATCTCATATATAAATACAAAATCCAAAAAAATGTTCTTTTGTCGTCATTCGATTACTCGATCGTAAAAACGATTAAAAAAATCGATTCAACATTACTGACGGGAATTGTATACAGCCCGGTAATAAAATTAAGAAAAAACCCCACCAATCTGGCTTTGAAAAATGATGCTGACGCAGTAATAGTAAGCAGAAATTATTTGCGGGACAGAATGGTAGAGGAGGCACACAATAATCAGTTGCAAATATTTGTTTATAAAGTAGAGAATGTTAAGCAGCTTGAACGAATGATCAATTCCGGCGTAGACGGGATTATGACTACCTCGCCCAAAATCCTCAGGAAATATTTATCCAGAGGGTAAAATCGACAATCAATAAGGAAGTTTATGAAAAAAAAGGTATTATGGTTCAATGTTTTTATTCTGTTATTAATATTCATCAATCACTTTGCTGAAGCTCAGTCGCTGGAAGAGAGGCTGCAGAAATTCGGAGCAGGATTCGCCAAGGGCTATATTCAGCCGTTTGCGGATGCGTTCGGGGCAAATCTTAATTCCGGAATTTATCATACGGCGGATGTTTCAACCGGAATTGATTTCTATATAGGGACAAAAATTTTAGTTTCAATTATTCCTAATTCGGCAAAAAATTTTGATGCCAATATGAGTGATTTAAATAGTTTAAGACCATCCGGGACAGGGCAGTATCCCCAGTCTGTCAGGACCGCAACATTGTTCGGTGATCAGGGGACAAGAGTAATATCAAATGGCGGAATTGTGGGAGATACATTACAACTTCCGAGTGGTACAGATTTGTCATTGTTCCCATTAATCGTTCCGCAGATTTCGATTGGGAATATTTTCGGGATACGTGCAATTATCAGATATTTGCCGGAAACAAAACTTGAGGAATATGGAAAAATATCATTCATAGGACTCGGGATTCAGCATGATATTACACAATGGTTAATCGGTGTGCCGTTTGATTGGTCAGCACATATAATGTATCAAAATTTAAAGGTTGCACCATTGATGGAGGGAAATGCCTATAGTCTCGGAACTGAGATCAGTAAAACATTTTTATTCGCAACGTTGTACGGAGGTTTGGCTTATGAGTATTCCGACTTAAGCATAAAATATGATTGGCAGCCTCCGCTTCAGGGTGTTGGAGTAAAAAAGATAAATTTTGATTTAATGGGACAAAATTCGTACAGAGCAACCGCGGGATTGAGTCTGAGATTTTTGATTATTCACGTTAATGCGGAATATAATTTATCGTATCAACCGACGGCAGTAATCGGTGTTGGAATAATTTTATAGCGGATACTAAGGGATATCGGATTGAATTAATTTATTTTTTTTATCTGTAAGATTTTTTGCCGATATTCCGGCTCTTAGCTTCTGACCAATCCAATCTGGGAGGTGAATAATTAATAATTATTGTAATCGTTTCACTTTAACTGTTCCGACACCGGCTTCAATTCTAATATTCATTTTGCCTTTAGTTGAGTAGTAATTGCTTGTTACATATTCGTCAGTTGTTTCTTCTATAAAATCTTTGTCTATATCAATATTAGTGATAAAGTTTTTTTCGCACCAAATTTTCGCTCCGGTTTTTTGGGGAATATAGACATTTAAAGAACCTAAGCCTATTTCAATGTTTACATCCACCTCTTTGTTAAGGTCGCCGTTAAAATCAAGATCGTATGCGCCCAATCCTCCGCTGAATTTCAGCGAATTGAAATTTGCATTATTTAAATTGTATGCCTTAAATCTGCTGACTCCGGATTCGATATTTATGTTTTCAATTATATATTCATTTTTTTTATCGAAAAGAACTGTAACTGAACTGGCTCCTGTGGAAATGTTCAAGTCTTTTACCTGTAAGCCTGAGAAATCAAGTCTCCCTTTTCCGGCTCCCAATTCGATATCAAAAGAAACGGGTATTTTTACCGGAAATTCTAACTTCCATTTTTCGTTGTCGAATCCCTTAACGCTGAAAGATTTTTTATCCGAAGATTTTACCGATTTATTCTGAATCCTTAAATAACCTATTTGATCTCTAATGATATATTCATATCGGTTAGATAAATCGGTTGTATTCGCATCACTCTTTATGCTGAAATTGACACTGTTATTATCTTCCCCTTGCATTATTACGAGATCGCCGAAAGCCGCATCAATGTTAACTTTAATTTCTTTTTCGCTTGAAACGGGGATCTCTTTTGAGAATTTTTTTTCGTCTCCTGACGGAAAGGCAATAAAACTGGAAGCAATGAATAGTATAATAAAAATAATCCAATATTTCTGTGGTTTGTTTTTCATGACTAACTAATTTACGTCATAAAACCTAATATGTTTCAATAATGTTTAATTCTATCTCTGAGGTATTTGTATAATAATTCGCGTGCTCTGAAAATATGTACCTTTACGGTTCCCAGAGGCAATTTCAATTCCTTCGCAATCTCATCATATTCTTTTTCATGCTGGTGCCTCATTATTATGACTTTTTGGTATTTTTTCGGGAGTTTACCAATTGCTTCATTGAGTAATGCCGATCTTTCTTTTAAAATTATTTCTTTGTCGGGTTCATATGTGGAATCCGGTATTTCAAAATAATATTCGCTGTTTTTTGTCATGATCGGTTTATTGATGGAAACAGTTGCGAGCTTTTTTTTGCGAATATGGTCGATCCCTTTATTGATAGCAATTTTATATATCCACGAGAAGAATGTAAATTCCTGTTTATAGTTCTTTAAGGCTTTATACACATTGACAAAAACTTCCTGAATTATATCATCGACTTCATCTTTATTATGAACAACATTAAACAGAACATGTGATAAAGTAAATTTGTATTTTTTCATTAACAGTTCGAAAGCTTTCTGGTCCCCGCGAAGTGTTTGCTGAACGAGCTTCAAATCCTGTTTTTGAGATTCTGCTTTTTTCTTTGAGGCAGGAGTAAGTATTTGCAGAGGTTCTTTTCGTTTCTCTTTTTTTACGGATTTCTTTTTAATCATTATTCGTATAGGAAATTCATCACAAAATATAAAAAAAATATTTGTCTGGCAATATTATTTTATTTCAATCATATACTGTTAAGCGCCTGGGTAAAATCCGAAACCAAATCATCAATACCTTCAATGCCTACTGAAATCCGGACCATACCCGGGGCTACGCCCTGTCTTGCCAGCTCACTTTCAGATAAATTGATGTGGGAAGAATAGACGGGTATACTTACAAGCGTTTCGACTCCTCCGAGAGACATTGCATTAATTGCAATTTTTAATTTGTCACAAACTTTTACAGCGCCTTTTAATCCATTCTTAACTTCTATAGTGATCATTGCTCCAAAGCCGGACATTTGTTTTTTTGCAATTTGATGCTGAGGATGTGAAGGCAAACCGGGATAAATTACCTTTAATACATTTTTATGTTTTGATAAGAATTTTGCGAGCTTCATAGCATTATCATTTTGCCGTTCCGCTCTCAGTTCAAAAGTTTTAAGACTTCGGTCTAATAAAAAAGCTGCAAACGGATCGGCGCATCCGCCAAGATGTTTTGAAAGGGCTTTTATTTTTTTTAATATTTTTTTCTTACCGATTGCAACTCCTCCAACTATATCAGCATGGCCGCCTAAATATTTTGTAACACTTTCTATTATAATGTCCACTCCGAAGTCAAAAGGTTTTTGATTGATTATTGTTGCAAACGTATTATCGCTTATTATTGTAATTTTGGTTTTATACTCCTTTTCAATTTTTCTGGTCAATTCCACCAACTTATGTAGGTCGACAATATCGAGTGTTGGGTTTGTCGGGGATTCCAGATAGACTATCCTGGTTCTGGGATTGATTAAATATATTAAATCGTTCAGCGAATGAGATTCTACATACCTTACATTAATATTGTAATTCACGAGAGAATCGCGAAAAAATCGGTAGGTTCCTCCATAAAGGGCAGAAGTACTTACAATTTCATCGCCGGATTTACATATGGAAAGAATCGTTGTAGAGATTGCCGCCATGCCCGATGAAAATAAAATTGCAGATTCAGCTTCTTCCATAAGGGCAATTTTTTCCTCAACCTCGCGCACGGTCGGATTATGGTATCTTGTGTAAACATAAACCGACTCGTCTCCCTCGGCGAAACGGACTGCATGATTTGAATTTTCAAATCGGTATGTGCTCGTTTGATAAATTGGAAAAGCGATAGGTCCCGTACGTGCATACAATTTATTCCCGTGAATTGCACGAGTGGTAATCGAATTACTTCTTTTTTTCTTCATATTTTTCTCTCTCTGAAAATTATTGAATATTTATCTTGCACAGGTTTGAGCCCGACCGCCGTCGATGCTGTAACTTACGCCGGTAATCCATCCTGCTTTTTCGGATGCCAGGAATAAAATCAATTCAGCGATTTCTTCCGACGTTCCAACTCGTCCAATTGGGTGAGTCGTCTTGCTATGCTCAAGAAAGTTCTGATAATTTTCATCACTCATTCCCCCGGCTTTGTGCAGATTGGTTATTACAACTCCAGGATTTACTCCGTTTACCCGGACTCCTTTTGATGCTACTTCCAGTGCAACACAATGGGTAAGCTGATCTAATCCTGCTTTGCTTACACAGTACGAAAGCACACTCGGGAATGATCGTACGCCGGTTATACTTGATACGTTTACGATGTTTCCCTTCCGTTCGATCAGGTGAGGCAGGGATAGCTGTATCATTCTGAAAACAGATCTCAAATTAACATCCATCATGTAGTCCCAGTTTTCAAGAGTTGTGTTTTCAATGTTACCCGAACTAATGATCCCGGCAGCATTAACCAGAACGTCAATTCCTTTATATTTTTGAATTGCCTTTTCAACTATTTTTTTGCGGTCTTCCTCGTTGGTTATATCGGCTGCAATAAATTCAAGATTTGCTGATTTATTATTATCATTGAAAGATATAAGCTCGTTTATGCGACGTGAAGCGATTACAACATTTGCCCCTCTTTCGATAGATATTTTCGCGACAGCTTTTCCGATCCCGCTTGATGCGCCGGTAATTATAAATGTTTTATTTTCGAATTCTTTTTTCATATTGTTCTCAATATATTATACATTCATTTTCGTTGCAATCTTGATTGAGACTGTTAGTATAATTTTATTATTATTTAAAAAAATAATTCCTTAAACAAATATTTCGAGCAGTTTTTATTGTAGTTATTTGATTCATCTCTTTGAGAATATACAAATTTCCCGAAAAATTTTAAATAATATTCATAAAAAAACCCGGCTGTTTTAAAAACAAACCGGGCTTTGTTTGATTCTTAGAATTTAATTAAAATCTTCTGTCGTTTATAGTTTTATTATAAATCCAGGTCACATCAACCCATGCAGGGTTACCGGGAGTTCCACCTCCTCTTCCCGAGATTTTCAGCTTGGAATAATTAAAATCATGATCGTACAGGAAAACATATCTTGTTACTGTATCGGCAATGCTGGTTGACCATGTTCCATCTTTTACGGACGAACTAATGCCGTCATTCAGGTTTGTGCTTGTCCCGATTTTAAAAAAGGTTTGGCGTGTCATCCCCGATCCTGTGTGTGCACTTGTGACAACAAAACCACTTGAAGAATAGAAAATATCTACTTTATCTTTATCTGCCGAAGAAATACCATAAGCAGTACCTGTTGATAAATCCAACCCACTTGGCTGTAGGGTAGTTGTTCCGATAGTTTCATATATTCTAACTGGTCCAAAAGAAGAAGTTTTCAGTGGAAAAGTAATAGACCTAGTAATTTTTGTGTTGGCAATAATATTTACTGTAAAAGTTGTATCGCTGAAACCTGATAATACTAGTTTAACTGTATTGTTTCCGGTGTTCAGGTTCAGAATGCTGTCCGGAGTTGTTTTAGTCGTATTGGTTCCGTTCACCCAAATTTGGCGCCGGATGGAGTTGATTCGATAAAAATACTTCCTTTTTGCTGAACCGGCGGATTAACCGTGGATTCTTCGCACGACATAAATGTAAAAGCAAATATAATAATTAAAACAAATGAAAATTTTAACATAAATTCCTCCTGTGATTATTGATGTGTAAGATTAAAATCGAATTTATTTCCGTCAACCGTAACTGTAAATTTTCCTGAAATGGTTTTCCGGTCTTCAGAAATTTTTCCCTTGTATGTACCGGCATATCTGCTGTGGAGCAAGTCTTTTATAGTAACTTCAGAAGTTTCCATATTAATTGTACCCGATACATCTTGGCGGATTTGTTCACGGTAGTTGATAACTGTCTTTCCTGTAAAACTGTTTCCTTCTTGTGAAGTAATTGTCAAAGTGAAATCCCTCAAATCAAATTTTCCTTTCCATACACCTTTTATATCGGAAAAAATGTCCGGTGTCTCAACTGCTGTTGTTTCTTCTTTTACGATCTCTGTCGGTTTTTCCTCAATAACCGGTTCGGTTTTTTTCTTGCAGCCGCCCATGTTGATCATTCCAAGTGTAATAACCACTGATAAAAACGTCAACAAAAAAATATTTTGGCCGGAAAAAAAATTCTTAAAGATTGTTTTGTTCATTTTTATTCTCCTGTTATAAATATAATTTTCGATTAAAATAAATATAATGTTCTTTTATGATTTTTACAATCATTGAACGATTGGACATTATTCACTTTATTTACTAAATTTATAATAATATGAATATTCTGCATGATACTAACAGATAAAAAGATTCTTTTGGAAATAAAAAAGGGGAATATCCTAATCAGCCCGTTTAATAAAAATTTTCTCGGATCGAACAGCTATGATGTTCATTTGGGCGATTGGATGGCAGTTTACCGAGACGAGATATTGGATGCAAAAAAGCATAATAAAGTGAATATTTTTAAAATTCCCATAGAGGGAATGATCCTCGTTCCGAGCAAATTATATCTTGGCGTAACAAACGAATATACCGAAACCCATAATTTTGTTCCCTTTCTGGAGGGGAAAAGCAGTGTCGGCAGGTTGGGAATAGATATCCATGCGACGGCGGGAAAAGGAGATGTCGGTTTCTGCAATACATGGACTTTGGAAATTTCAGTCAGGCAGCCTGTCAGAATTTATGCAGGAATGCCGATAGGACAATTGATCTATTTTGAGATTAGCGGTGATGTGGGTATTAATTATAGTCAGAAAAAATCCGCTAAGTATGTCAATAAAACAGTTAAGCCCGTTGAGTCGATGATGTGGAAAAATTTTAAACAATGAACAATAAATATTTACTAATTTTTGTATCAAACTAATTAACCATAAGGAAAAATAAATGAAAGCATTAAAAAAAATTTCAATAAGTATATTGATTCTGTTTATTGTTGTGAACGTGGGTAATACGCAAGACAAACGTAAATTAGAAATTGAAGATCTATTCCGGATCAAGCGAGTCTCCGATCCGCAATTATCTCCTGACGGTAAATGGATTGCGTATGTGAGTACCGAAGTCGATAAAGCTGCGAATAAGATGAACAGCGATATCTGGCTTATATCATCATCAGGAGGAGAGTCGAGAAAATTGACTACAAGTCATGCAAGTGATGCAAATCCGAGATGGTCACCAGATGGGAAAACGATAGCTTTTGTTTCCGGCAGATCCGGTGAATCACAAATTTGGTTAATCAATGTTGCCGGCGGTGAAGCCAAACAATTAACATTTATTTCTACAGAGGCTTCGTCACCGGTGTGGTCGCCTGACGGAAAAAAGATTGCATTCGTTTCTGCTGTTTATCCCGAATTCTCAGAGAAGCCTTACAAAGAAGCAAATGAATTGAACAAAAAGAAAAACGAAGATAAAGAAAAAAGTAAAGTAAAAGCCCGGCTTATCAACAAGCTTCTATACAGGCATTGGAATGCATGGGTAGATAATAAAAGACAGCACCTTTTTGTAATCAATATTGATGATGGCGAGACGAAAAATTTAACTCCCGGAGACAGAGACGCAGTCCCGACTTCGTCAACATTTTCAGCGGGCGTTGATTTTGCGTTTTCACCGGACGGCAAAGAAATTGCATATACCGCACCACCGGCTGAAAATGAAGCATGGAATACTAACCATGATATATATATCATGAACATTTCAGACGGGACCAAAAAACAAATTACAACGAATCTCGCTGCTGACGGTTATTCCAGATATTCAAAGGACGGAAAATATATCGCTTACCGTGCGCAGCGAAGGCCGGGTTTTGAAGCCGATAAATGGGAATTAATGCTTTATGACAGAAAAACAAGTAGGACGCAAAGTATAACAGAAAATATTGATATTAGTTTTCATGGTTTTGAGTGGTCCTCGGACGGCAGCAGAATTTATTTTGCTTCAGAAGAAAATGGCTATGAAAAAATTTTTTACTTGTCGTTAAAAGAAAAGAAAATATATAGAGTACTGGAAACCGGCGTAAATACCGCCCTGAATATTTCTCCCGACGGAAAGAATATATTTTTTGCCCATCAAACAATGTCGAGACCTTATGAGTTATACAGTGTGGAAACAAACGGAAAAAATCTGAAAAAGCTTACAGGAGTTAACGATGAATTGTTTGAAAAAATACTGATATTTAAGCCTGAGAGTATCACTTATCCTGGTGAAGGAGGCACTCCGGTTCAGGCATGGTTAGTGAAACCGCCGGATTTCAATTCTGAAACAAAATACCCGATGGTTATGTTGGTTCATGGTGGACCTCAGGGTGCATGGGCGGATGGCTGGCATTACAGATGGAATCCTCAATTATGGGCAGCTCAGGGTTATATTGTTATGGCTCCGAATCCAAGAGGATCGACGGGATTCGGACAACAATTCGTTGACGAGATCAGCGGAGATTGGGGCGGGAAAGTTTATATTGATTTAATAAATGGTCTTGAATACGCAAAAAATCTTTCCTTTATTGATATTAGCAAAATGGCTGCTGCCGGAGCTTCATATGGCGGGTACATGATGAACTGGTTTGCGAGTCATACGGGAGATTTCAAAACTATTATCACGCATGCAAGTGTGTATAATTTTTACTCGATGTATGGAACAACCGAAGAGGTATGGTTCGACGAGTGGGAACATGGCGGAACTCCATGGGATAATCCCGAAGCGTACGATAAGTTCTCTCCCCATAAATATGCTAAGGATTTTCTCAAATATAAAACTCCTATGCTTATTATACATAACGAACTTGATTACCGTGTTCCTGTTACAGAAGGGATGCAGTTGTTTACAACATTACAGAGAATGGGAATAGAATCGCGATTTCTCTATTTTCCTGATGAAGGGCATGGTGTGTTGAAACCGCAGAACAGCGAATTGTGGCATAAGACAGTGTTTGAGTGGTTAGCGAAATATCTGAAGTAGTTTTTTTCTCTCGCAAAGGCGCAAAGAAAGATTTTACAACTTTACGTCTTTGTCTGAGAAAATATCAATTAAAACTTTTAGGAATTTAATATGAAAAAATATAACCGACATCTAAAAATAATTTTATTAATAATTATTATTACATCAATATCTATATCACAGGAAAAACGAAACTTTACGCTCGATGATATGTTTCAATTTACGCGTGTAAGTGATCCGCAGATATCTCCTGACGGCAGATTAGTTGCTTTTGTAGCTTCAGTAATAAACAAAGAACAAAACCGCAGCAACAGCGACATCTGGATTGTTTCTTCCGAAGGAGGCACTCCCCGGCAGTTGACATCAAGCGATAAAGCTGACGATAGACCCCGCTGGTCTCCCGACGGAAAAACAATTGCTTTCCGCTCAACACGTGACGGTAGTCCGCAAATATATTTAATCGATATCACCGGAGGCGAAGCAAAAAAAATTACCTCGATACCGAACGGAATTGCAAATCATATCTGGCTGCCGGATGGAAAGGGATTTATTTTCCAGTCGGATGTGTATCCGGATTGTTTTACTGGGAGTTGGATATCTGACAAAGACTGTAACGAGAAGAAAAGCGAAACTCTGTCGAAAAGTAAAGTTAAAGCCCGGATTATTGATGAATTAATGTTTAAACATTGGGACCGTTGGATAGATGAGAAAAGAAGCCATATCTTTTTTTCCTCAATCGATGGAAAGGAGGTCAGACAATTAACTAATGGTAATTTTACAGTCCCGCCCCTTGCATTGAACGGAACTGAAGATGTTCAGATTTCAGCGGATGGAAAAGAAATTGCTTTTTCGACCAACATGGATAAAAACAACGCATGGAGCACCAACAATGATATTTTTACCATTCCGATCTCCGGCGGCGAACCGAAAAGAATCAGTATAAGTAACGGAACAGATGTTTCGCCCCGTTTTTCACCCGATGGAAACTTTATTGCTTATCGCTCACAGAAAACCCCCACCTATGAAGCAGACCTATGGAGAATTTTGGTTTATAACAGAAAAACAGGTGAAACAAGGATTCTGACAGATGAGTCGATTTTTGATAATTGGGTTGATGAAATAATTTGGTCGCCTGATAGTAGAACAATTTATTTCACAGCAGAGGTCAAGGGCAATGTTTCAGTTTATTCAATAGATATTAAACAAAATGTCAAAGAGCTTCTCGGCGGACCTTACTGGCATGAGAATCTCCGTTTATCTAAAGATGGAAAATTTTTTACTTTTACGCGACGGGAAATATCATATCCAAATGAAGTATACAGAGCATCATTTAACGGAAAAAATATTTCCAAAATTACTGACGTAAATAGAAAATTTTTGAATGAAGTGAACCTTGTTAAAGGGGAAGAGCATTGGTTCGATGGCGCTGAAGGAAAAGTTCAAGGGTGGATTGTTAAACCGCCTGATTTTGATCCGACAAAAAAATATCCTCTTTTACTGATAATTCATGGCGGACCTCAGCAAATGTTCGGGAATTCTTACCGCAACGATTGGCAGGCTTTTCCTGCTGCAGGTTATGTTGTGTTTTATACAAATCCGGAAGGGAGTCCGGGATACGGACAAAAATTTGTCGAAGCCATCAGCAAAGATTGGGGCGGAAACTGCTACATCAGCCTGATGAATGCCACTGATTATATTTTATCACTCGGATATATTGATGAACACAAAATGGCGGCTTATGGGGGGAGTTTTGGCGGTTATATGGTGAACTGGATTTTAGGAAAAACAGACAGATTCGCCGCGCTAATTTCACATGCAGGTGTTTACAATCTCGAAGCGATGCACGGAACAACAGAGGAGCTTTGGTTCCCGGAATGGGAATTAGGCGGCACACCTTGGGAAAATCCCACGCTGTACGAAAAATGGTCACCGAATCTTCTGGTTAAGAATTTCAAAACACCAACCTTGATAACACACGGAGAACTTGATTTCAGAGTTCCGATTCAGCAGGGGATGGAACTGTTTACTGCATTACAGCGTCAGGGAATTCCTTCACAATTTTTATGGTTTCCGGACGAAGGGCACTGGATTTTAAAACCGCAGAACAACGAACTGTGGTATAAAACAATGATCGAATGGCTGGATAAATGGTGTAAGTGAGAATTATGAATTTTACTGAAAAATTAAAATTCGTTCAGAATAAAAACAATTCTCTTCTCTGTATCGGTTTGGATACAGATGTTACGAAGATACCGAAGCATTTACGAAAATTGCCTGACCCGCAATTTGAGTTTAATAAAATAATTATCGGGGAAACGTGCGACTTAGTCTGTGCTTATAAATTGAACATGGCTTTTTACGAAGAGCACGGTCCGGCAGGATGGGAAACAATTTACCGGACTCTTGAATTAATACCAAGGGGAATTATTACCATAGCCGACGGTAAGCGTGGCGACATAGGTAATTCTTCTGAGAAGCAAGCGGTATCTCTTTTTAAAACGTTTAATTTTTCCGCAGCAACCGTAAATCCCTACATGGGATATGATGCAGTTGAGCCTTTCATAAAGGATCCCCAAAAGGGGGCTTTTATTCTGGCAGTTACATCAAATCCCGGCTCGAAAGATTTTCAGTATTTAAAAATAAACGGCAAACCGTTTTATGAACAAGTGATTGCAAAGACAAAAAAATGGAACTTCAACAGCAACATAGGATTGGTGGTTGGCGCAACAAGAACGTCAGAATTGAAAAGAATCAGGCAACTTGTTCACGACATTCCATTCCTGATTCCGGGTATCGGTGCTCAAAAAGGAGACCTTGAACAATCGGTCAGATTCGGGTGTGATAATAACGGATTAGGCGCTTTGATAAATGTGGGGCGCTCAATTATTTATACTTCAATACAAAAACGGTTTGCAGAGAAAGTAAGGGAAGAGGCGATACATTATCGGGAAAAAATTAATCATTACAGAAGTGTATTATTGGAATGATATAATAAAATAAAAGGGGGCAATATGATAGCAGAATTAATTTCGCGCTATATATCCGAGCGGTTATTGCGGCAGGTGTGGAGGAAACAGGATTTTATTTCACTGCCGCTCAGAACGCAGGATGGGAGAGAAGTCGAAATAATTTCAATAGGAACAAGTAATCCAAACGGGGGACCTGATTTTTTAAATGCACAAATTAAAATAGGAAAAACCAGCTTTGCGGGAGACGTTGAACTACACCGCCGGTTGAGTGACTGGACTTTACACGACCATCATTCCGATCCGAAATATAACAAAGTAATTTTGCATGTTGTTTTTTATGCCAACAAAAAAGATTCTGCAGCGCTTACAAAAAGTAATCGGGAGGTTCCGACATTAATATTAGAGACCTATTTGTCGAAAGAATCTCTTGAATCTCTTCACAATGCCGTATTTGATGAAAAAGTTGAGACACAAAGGCGGATAAAATGTGTGACTGAAAATTCAGATCTGTCTGAAGATGTATTGCTGACTTATTTAAAAAAACTTAGTTTACAGAGATTGGAATATAAAGTAAGAAGATTTGAGGAGCGCTTGAAAGAACTTGTCAATCTCGAGAAAATGAATATTACCGAACCTCCCGCATTTTATTCAGCAGATGAAATCAAGCCGGAAGATTTGCCCGATTTTACTCCGCAGTATGTTCAACACGATTTTACCGCTATCCGCCTGTGGGATCAAATGCTATATGAATTCATAATGGAAGCTCTGGGATATTTGAAAAACCAATCCTCATTTTTACGTTTGGCAAGAAACGCTAATTTGAAAATAATCAGAAAAATAACACCCACCAATGCAAGTGTTGAAGATTATGAAGCAATTCTATTCGGGGCTAGCGGACTTATTTCATTTGTGAAAGAAGAAAATGATGAAGAAAGCAAAAATCACTTAAGAAAAATGAATAAAATTTGGAATAATTACTCTGTTGATTTTAAATCAGAGAGATTAAATTGTGCTGAGTGGCAATTTTTCCGATTACGTCCTGAGAATTTCCCTACTCTTCGCATCGCTGCCGCAGCATTTATAATAGAAAGAATAATTAAATACAATATGTTCAAATCGATTATCCAAATATTAAAAGATAATTCCATCCCAATTAGCGATAAGATTAAAAATATTTATTCACTTTTATTAGTCGAATCACAAGGATTTTGGAAAAAACATTACCGGTTTGGACAAAAGTCAGGCAAACCAATAAAGATGTTGATCGGTAAAGATAAAGCTTTAGAGATTATAATTAACACAATTATACCGCTTTGTTTGTTATATGCAAGAACTTTTAAGAAGAGGGAGATCAGAACAAATGCGTTGAATTTATTTTCAGTGTTAACGGTTACAAAAAGAAGTTCGCTCATAGATACACTGGAAAATCAGTTGATAAAAGGAAAATTTAAAATAAATACGGCAGTTTTGTATCAAGGATTAGTACAATTGTATAAGTATTATTGTGTAGAAGAAAAGTGTAGTGAGTGTGAAATAGGGAAAAATACTTTATATAAAAAATTTGTATATTAAGAACGAATAAAATTAATAATAAATATAAAGTTATTATATGAAAATAAAAGATATTGAATTTTGGGAAAGCTTCTATTTGGATCAAATCGAATTTACACTATTGCAAGATAAGCATAAAATGATTAATGCATTAAATTCAAGAGATGAGATAAAATCAGACTGGATAGAAGTTTTTAATAGGAAATCTTGTGACATAGATCGAGGTGCTGAAAGAATTTATTATTGGCTTTTAAATCAATTGGGAATTCCGAATTCAACTCCAATTGGGTCTGATTTACTATTTGAAACTTCAAATGCTTTTATACATATAGACGTGAAAACATCGTCATATTATTACATCGATGGGAAAACAAAAAAGAAGAAAATAAATTCTGGTGATTTTCGCGGTGTAGTTTCGGTTGGTGAAAATCAAACTTCATATAAATACATTGAAAGCAAAAAAGGGAAAAAAATAAAACATTCTTCAAATTTACCAATCATATATAATTCAAAAAACAAATATTGCTTAACCTATATAATCCAATTGGTTTATGACAAAGAAGTTGATGGTAATTTAAAAATAATTGCTTTAATATTAATTGCCATACCCAATGGAGCCTTAAAAAAAAACTATGGTGATAAAATTTGTGGAGGAAGTAAAAATTTAAAAGAGGCTTTTAGATATCATTATAAAAGAAACCCAAGATTTGAACTTTTAAAAAATAAACCATTTAGAATAAAAAAATTATTTATATCTGAAAACCATAGCGATGCAGATATAATTGGATTTACAATGTAGTTTAAAGTTTAATAGTTCTGAATTTGAATAAAATGTATAGTAAATATAAAATAATAAATAGCGATGTTTTTGCAGGTATCAATAGTTTAATAGAAAAATCCATAGATGTCGCAATTACTTCCCCTCCCTACTGGGGACAAAGGGATTATGGGTTTGAAGGCCAAATAGGTAATGAATCTACTTACCAAGAATATAATTTTAAACTTGTTAAGATTTTCAATTTGTTAAGAAAAAAAATGACTGATGATGGCGTTTTTTTTCTAAATATAGGCGATAAATATTTAACAAAGTATGGAAAATCATCTTTGGGAATGATACCATTTGAGTTAGCGTATTATATGGTTAAAGATGGTTGGTATTTAGAAGATATAATAATTTGGTATAAACCAAACCATATGCCTTCTAGCATAAAAAATAGATTTACAAATAGCTATGAACCTATTTTTGTTTTTACTAAAAACCCTAAAAATTTGTATCATTACAAAAAGATTAATGACCAGAATTATTCCAACATTTTAAAAGTTAATTTGCAACCAACACCTTACAAACATGTTGCGGTATACCCAGAAAAATTAATAGAAAATCTTCTTAAGAAAGTTGAATTAAAAAATAATACAAAAATATTAGACCCATTTGCAGGCAGTGGTACAACATTAAAGGTTGTTAAGGATTTTTTTCCGAATTGTAACTCAATTATGATTGAATACAATACATCATACATAGATATTATAAAAAATAGATGTAATCTTGACGATAAGTTATTAATTCAAAAATACGATTTCATTCCTTATCATATCGAAAAAATAATTGAAAATGAACCCGCTCTTTTCGAAAACTTTGAAACTTATGATCCACAAGTTAATAAAAAAGGATTTGTTCTTGTTTTTAATCAAAAACAAGAATATATGAATTTTATTACTTTCTTTAAAAATAAGATATTGAAAAATCATCTCAACAATACGGCTACGTGTTTTGTAGGTTGTAAAGAATTTGATATTGATCTTATTCATCAAACAGCACAGCTAAATCGACAAGGATGGGTTATTCGTAATTTGATTGTAGTTGAGGAAAATAATAAATGGTTTCCAATTTTTATGATAGTTGATGATAATAAAAAAGTTGATTATGTTTTCAATTACAAAAATTTAGAATTGAAATCCAAGAATGGATATTCACGTAATTGGTATAACACGAATTTTGTTGGTTACAAAGTAACGGATTCAATAAGCAAAATAAAAAGAAACGGACAAATCGTTGAAATAATTAAACAACAAGATGATGGATTTCCAGTTTATGCAATTGTTCGTTGGGAAAATGGATCTCATACTAAAGAATTTATTATATCTTCACCGGAGGAGATTAATAAAAACTTACAAGTAAAAAGGAATAAAAATTACATTAATATTATTGAAAATAAAGAAATAACTAAATTAAATAAAAATTATATATTCAACAATAATAAAAAAAATAACAAGCATCTCAATAATAAAGAAATTGAATATAATGGTTATAATGGAAAATATAAGAATGAAAAAAGAATAAATTGGGGAGCATCTCCAGGTGCGAGAGCATCAATAGAAGAAGAATATTTTTCCTTAAAAAGGTTGTATGATGTTGATCAAGCAATTGTTTCAGATTATCTCAATATAAAAAGAAATGAAATAGGTTATACAAAAACTGATATTACAAATTATTTTCCCCGAGATTATAAACATACTATAGGGCATTGGATGCGTAAAGATTTTGGGGGTTCAATTCCGACTCCTGAAGATTGGGAAATATTGACAAAAATATTAAATATTGACCAACCATTTACAAATTATGTGAATAAGACTGCGTTGAAGTTACAAACTGTCAGGCATGGAGAATTTAAAATGCCTGATGATTTTATAAATATTAATGACTTAATAATGTTTAAAAAACTATTGCAATAAAAATATTTTTTTATACCATTCTTCAGATATACCTCTTGCATAAATATCCTCGTGTTTACCATCAAATTATGTATTCATCACAGGTCGTATATAGAGTTATTAATTTGTATATCACCTCCAAAATTTGTAATTTTTTTTGTCAGTAAAATCACAAGTTTAAGTTTTTAATCATATGAAAATTCTTAAATTCGGCGGTTCATCGGTAGGTTCAGCGGAACGTATAGACGAGGTTGCGAAAATTATAATTAATTCGTCGAAGAAGAAAAAAATTATTGTAGTTGTCTCTGCTTTTCAAGGAATCACCAATCAACTTTTGGAGTGTGCGCAACTCGCAGCAGCAGGCGACGAAAATTACCGGAATGTTAGTAACAAAATTACTGCGAAACATCATGATATTTTTAGAACACTCCATAAAAATCGGCTCCCCAAAGGAGTTTATTCCGAAATAGAAAAATTGCTATCTGATCTCAATAATGCTTTACATGGAATTTTCCTTCTTAAAGATTGTCCTCCGCGTGCGCTCGATATGACTGCAAGTTTCGGAGAACGGCTATCGGCATTAATTTTTGCCTCGTACTTGAATCGTTTTTCGCCTGCTCATTATGTCGACGCTCGACAATTCATTATCACAGACGATCATTTTACACACGCATCTATAAATTTCGATAAGACAAACAATGCTATTCAGTCTTTTTTCAAAAATAATTTTACAAAAGGAAAAACAAAACATATTCCTGTTGTTACCGGATTCATCGGGACAACTGAAGATGGACGCACGACAACCATCGGAAGAAACGGCTCAGATTATACCGCATCAATCATAGGCGCCGCTATCAATGCATCTACGATTGAAATCTGGACAGATGTTGATGGAATATACAGCGCTGATCCAAAAGTCGTTCCATCAGCGTTCGTTATCAAACAGATGTCGTACGAAGAGGCAATGGAATTATCATATTTTGGAGCAAAGGTTTTGCATTCGGCAACAATCGCTCCTGCAGTTGCAGCGAAAATCCCGATCCTTATTAAAAATACAATGAATCCTTTAGCAAAAGGAACTTTGGTAACAAACCTGGTTGAAAGCTGGGATTGTACTGCAAAAGGTATCAGCTCAGTCGAAAATATTACCTTGCTCACTTTGCGTGGTCTGAGTATGGTTGGAGTCCCGGGAACTGCTGAACGGTTATTTCGAACTCTTGCAATACACAGAATCAATGTCATCCTAATTTCTCAGGCATCTTCGGAACATACGATTTGCTTTGCCGTTAGCAGCAATGATGTCGCGAATGCAAAAAAAGCAATTTCGTATGAATTTAGGTACGAAGCTCAAAATAAACTGACAACTCTTGATGAAAAACCTTTTCAAACGATTGTTGCCATTGTAGGAGAAGGTATGAAGGGAACGCCGGGTGTTGCCGGTAAAGTTTTCCAATCTTTGGGACAAAATTATGTTAACATTAATGCAATTGCACAGGGGGCGTCTGAACGTAACATATCATTCGTTATCGATTCGAAGCATGCAGTGCGGGCGCTTAATGTGATCCACCGGGCTTTTTTCGAAAAGCGAAAACGCCTTGCGTTGTTTATCGTCGGCGCGGGAAATATAGGATCCGCTCTTTTATTTCAACTAAATCAACAAAAAAAATATTTGCTTACTCAAGGTTATGAAATAAACGTATGCGGGATTTCTAACAGCAGTAAATATATTATGAATGCTGATGGTATCGATTTATCTGACTGGAAGGGAGAATTACAAAAATCGAAAAGCATTTTTAATATTAATGAGTTTGTACAAAAATCAGCCGATATGGAATTAATCAACTCCGCTCTTGTTGATTGTACCGCAAGTTCCGAAATTGTTGAAGCTTATCCCCTTTTTGTAAAAGCAAATATGCATATTATTACTCCGAATAAAAAAGCAAATGTGCTGCCCGGCAAACAATACCAAGCTCTTATTGATTTATTAAAGCTTCATCAGAAATATTATTTATATGAAGCGAATGTCGGGGCGGGATTACCGGTTATTTCTACACTTCAGGATTTGATTGCAAGCGGTGATACCATTATACAAATACAAGGTATTTTTTCCGGTACGCTAAGCTATCTTTTCAACAATTTTAACGGAGAGAATTTGTTTAGTTCATTAGTTAAAGATGCACATGCGAAAGGTTTTACCGAACCTGATCCCAGAGAAGATTTGTCAGGAAACGATGTTGCGCGAAAACTTTTAATCCTTGCCCGTCAGATTGGATGGGAAATGGATTTAAAGGATATTAGGGTTGAAAGTCTTGTGCCAACTTCATTACGTAAAGGTTTGTTCTCAAATATTTTTTTTACAAGTTATAAAAAAATTGATAAGGCTATGAAAGAGAAAGCAGAAATTGCGCGTTCTCACAATTGTGTTTTACGATATGTTGGAACTTTGAAAAATAAAAAGGCGTATGCGGGTATCGAAGAAATACCTGTTGACTTCCCTCTTGCCGCAACCAAAGGGAGCGACAATATTATTGCTTTCACAACAAATCGTTATTCACATACTCCTTTGGTAGTGCAGGGTCCGGGTGCCGGTGCTGATGTAACTGCGACAGGTGTCTTTTCAGATATATTAAAACTTCTAAATTATCTTCCATATTAAATGAAACCTAAAAGCGTAAAAGTTTTTGCTCCGGCGTCAATATCCAATCTGGGTCCGGGTTTTGATGTTTTCGGTATTGCGATCAATCGACCCGGAGATATTGTTGTTGCAAAACGTAAAAAAGAAACCGGTCTTTCATTTTCGGTAATTACGAAAGATGAAAATGTTCCATTAGAAACTAAAAACAATATCGCGGCTAAAGTTGCAATTTTGATAATGGAAGAATGTAAACCTTCGTTCGGGATTGAATTAAAACTATATAAAAAAATGCCAATCGGATCGGGACTTGGAAGTTCGGCTGCAAGCAGCGCTGCGGCAGCTTTTGCGGTTAATTCTCTATTAAAAAAAACCATGAAAAAATTAGATTTACTCCCGTTTGTTATAGAAGGTGAACGCATAGCATCCGGCTCTCCGCATGCCGATAATGCAACGCCCTCCTTGTTAGGTGGAGCCTGGCTGATACGGAGTTATGATCCTTTAGATGTAATTCCCCTCCCCATCAAAAATACAATTGTATGGGTTGTTGTGCATCCGCATATAATTGTTCACACCCGTGAGGCAAGAAATATATTACCCGAATCCATAACGCTGAAAAAAGCAATTCATCAGTGGGGCAACGTGAGCGGTTTAACGGCAGGATTAATACAAGGAAATTCTGAGCTTGTCGGAAAATGTGTCGAAGACGTAATCGTCGAACCTGTCCGTGCAAAGTTAATCCCCGGTTTTTATGAAGTCAAACATGTAGCAATATCATCCGGAGCTTTGGGCTGCTCGATTTCAGGATCGGGTCCATCGATGTTTGCAGTTGCGTCATCAATGAAAAGCGCGGAATTGATTGGGGCAGCAATGGCAAAGACATTTAAGAAGATTTCAAAAGTCGAAAGTGATGTTTACATTTCAAGAGCAAACATGGATGGAGCAAAGTTATTGAAGGAGTATTCTTAATGAAGTTTTTTAGTGTACGAAATAAAGATGTCCCTGTGTCCTTCTGTGATGCCCTTTTACAAGGTATCGCGCCCGACGGAGGTCTTTACGTTCCTGAATTTATCCCGAAACTTAGTACTCCCTTTTTTAATCGTATTCATGAACATTCTTTTCATATAATTGCAGAAGAGGTCTTGTTCTCATATATTGCTGATATTCCATTAAATAATCTTCGATCAATTATTGAAAGAGCTTTTAATTTTTCTGTTCCTCTAGTCAGATTAAATGAAAATATTTTTCTACTTGAATTATTTCACGGTCCGACGCTGGCATTTAAAGACATTGGAGCCCGTTTTATGGCAGAATCTCTTTCATATTTTTTACAGGAAGAAAAAAAGGAAATAACGCTACTCGTGGCTACTTCCGGTGATACCGGTAGCGCAGTAGCTCATGGCTTTTTGAATGTACCGAATATCAATGTTTTTATTCTATACCCTTCGAAGAAAATCAGCCGCCTGCAGGAACAACAAATGACAACTCTCGGAGGAAACATACATGCAATTGAGGTAGAGGGGACTTTTGACGATTGTCAGCGACTTGTAAAACAATCACTTATCGATCAGGAAATATCGGGTAAGCGCACACTCACAACTGCAAACTCTATAAATCTGGGTCGATTAATTCCACAAATTACTTATTATTTTTGGGGAATTACACAATACAGGCAGTCTGGTTTATATGAGGATCCGGCGGTTGTAGTACCAAGTGGAAATTTTGGGAATTTAACAGCGGCTACTTATGCAAAATGGATGGGAGCGCCAATCAGCCGACTTATTGCAGCTACCAACGAAAACAAAGTTTTTCCGGAGTATCTGGAAAGAGGAGAGTTTATACCGCGAGCAAGCGTGCAAACTTATTCCAACGCGATGGATGTCGGAAATCCCAGTAACTTAGCCAGGCTTCAGCGACTGTATGATAACGATATTGTCCGTTTCAATAATGACATGAAGGCATATTCAATTTCTGATGAAGAAACACTGGAAGAAATCCAAAAAACATATAAAAAAGATGATTATGTTTTAGATCCGCATACTGCAGTCGGGATTGCAGCGGCTTACCGATATAAAAAACAATTTAAAATAAATAATCCGATTATTGTAACAGCGACTGCACATCCTGCAAAATTTCGAGAGGTGATCGAAAAAGCAATTGGTATTAATATTCCTCTCCCTTTAGTATTGCAAAAAGCTCTAGGCTTACCAAAGCGAAGCACTCATATTGAACCTGACTATGAATCATTGAAACGATTGATTATTCAATAGTTGTATTAATCCGCTAAAATTTGTAATTTAAAATGAGTTTTTTAATAAATTACGGTAAAAATAGTTATTATGTCTCAAAAATTGAAGATTCTATATATATCCAGCGAAGCCGATCCTCTTGCCAAAACCGGCGGACTGGCGGATGTTTCTGGCTCACTTCCCAAAGAAATACATCAACTTAATGCAGATATCAGAATCGCTATTCCTGCCTATGGATCAATTGATGTGCAACGATTTAATCCTAAAGATTTGCTTCATACTGAATTTGAAATTCTGATCGGAGACGATTTATTAAAGGGAAAATTCAAAGAAACTAATTTAAATTCAAACGGCGTGATTGTTTACCTTGTTGAAAACGATCATTATTACCACAGGAACGGACTTTATGTCGATCCCGAGACTCGTTTAGATTATACCGATAATGCCGAGAGATTTATTTTTTTTGCAAAGGGTATTCTGGAAGGATTGAAAAAGCTCGACTGGAAACCTGATATAATTCATTGCAATGATTGGCAGACCGGCTTGGTTTCGGTTTATCTTAAAACTCTTTATGCGGAAGATCCATTTTACAAAGATGTGAAAACAGTTTTTACTATCCACAATTTGGCGTATCAGGGCATCTTTGATAAGGAATTATTTCCTAAAACCGGTTTGACGTGGGATGTTTTCACGATGGATGGAATTGAGTTTTATGATAAGATGAATTTCATGAAAGCCGGAATTGTGTTCTCGGATTTTATCACAACCGTGAGTATTAAATATGCGGAAGAAATTTGCAGTTCAGTGGAATTCGGTTACGGACTTCAAGGAGTTCTCTCAGATAGATGTGGAATCCTTCAGGGAATACTTAATGGAGTGGACTATACGGTCTGGAATCCGTTGAAGGATGAATACATACCTCAAAAATATTCCGGTAGAAATCTTGTTAAGAAATTAGAAAATAAAAAATATCTGCTTGAAAAATTCGGGTTACCTTTTAATGAAGACATTCCCGTTATTGGAATTATCTCTCGTTTAGCTGACCAGAAAGGATTCGATTTGCTGGAATCGGCAACTGAGGATTTAATGAAGCTCGAACTACAGATTGTTATTTTAGGAATGGGGGATCTTAAATCTCAGCAATTCTTAGAAAATCTAAGAATGGAATTTCCTGCAAAGGTGGGTGTGTATATTGGATTCAGCGATGAGCTGGCGCATCTGATCGAAGCCGGCTCAGATATGTTTATGATGCCGTCGAGATATGAACCAAGCGGATTGAATCAGATGTACAGCTTAAAATACGGTACAGTTCCTATAGTACGGGCAACAGGAGGATTGGATGATAGTGTTGAGCAATTTAATTCCGACACGGGAACCGGAACCGGTTTTAAATTTATCGATTACAAAAAAAACGATTTGATAGCCGCTGTTAAAAATGCCCTGAGTATTTTTAGAGAGAAACAGCTCTGGACAAGTCTTATGAAAAACGGAATGAAGCAGGATTTTTCGTGGAAAGCGTCGGCAAAAAAATATATGGCGCTCTATAAATCATTACTCCCGAACCGACCTGTTCCCCGAACCGGAAAGAAAAAGGTGGTATAGTAACAGGAATGGGTGAGATAGGAATTTTCTTAGACCGGGATGGGACGATCAATGAAGAACATGAATTCATTTCATCTGCGAGCGAAGTAATTTTAATTCCCGGCTCAGCTGAGGCAATTCGAGATGCAAACCAGAACGGGTTAAAGGTTTTTGTGGTTACGAATCAATCGGGTGTTGCCCGCGGTTTTATTAAAGAAGAAGAATTAAAACAGGTTCACAATAAACTGGTTGAATTATTGAATGAAAACGGCGCCCATGTTGACGCTATTTATTTTTGTCCGCATCATCCGGAATACGGCGAGCCGCCTTTTAAAACACTTTGCGATTGCCGCAAACCGAATTCAGGCATGCTGCATAAAGCTGAAACAGAATTTAAAATTGATCTTAAAAAATCTTTTGTTGTCGGCGACAGAATCGGCGACATTCAAACTGCACACACGGTTGGAGCTAAATCGGTATTGGTTCTTACCGGATACGGTAAAAATCAGATTGATGAAATCAAAAGTAAAAATATTTTTGTAGATTATATTGCCCGCGATATACGCGACGCTATGAATTTTATATTGAAATCACTTAAAAATTAACAAACCTTTATATTTAATTACATGAACATATATCAATTTATTTTAACCCTGTTTGTAATTATCACCGCATTGTTTTTTTTCGGATGTTCGGATGACCCATCATCTGTAGGAAAAAACTTGTTGCCCGATATTGATAATTTACAAACAGGTACCTCTGATCTTACTGCAGCCCGCACCTCAAACTATTCGGTTAAAACAAGTAATAATTCTACAACTTTGATGGTTGGAAGAAATGTTGATGTTGAAGCAAAAATGCTGCTCATCTTCAACATCCCAGTCGATACAACTGTTGCCAATTATATTAAATCGGCAAAAATATCCATGTTTCCCAATTACTCGATGAAGGATACGGCAGGATTTCTTAGTTTTAAGATGCATAAGATGATAAATGCTTGGCAGGAATACAGTTATACCATAGATAGTCTCGTGCCCGGTTCGTTTGAACAAACACATTTCCAATCATTTTCCGGAAACGTTAACTCAAAAGATTCTCTGTTTGTTATTAATTTCGACACGAGCGTTGTTTCGGGATGGCTGAAGAATACAAGTTCAAATAAAGGTTTGATTTTTATCCCTGACCAATCGCTGAATTATATTTTCGGAGTTTCTTCGTACTACAATAGCGTCAATGATGACGGTCGACCGGAACTTGAGATCGTCTACCAAACACCGACAGACACCGTGCCGAAAGTTTTTAAAATTCGCGCTGCACAGGATGCAACGCTCTTTTCGGGAATAGCACCCGCTTCCACGAATAATTTATTTTTTGTCCAGGGCGGATTAATAGAGCGGGGTAAGGTAAAATTTGATGTCACATCGATTCCCCGAAGCGCTACCGTTACACAGGCGGTATTAGAACTCACAGCCGACACACTTCAATCAAAATTCAGTTATTTTGCTGACAAGAAAATTATTATTCATCAGATTATTAAAGATGACACCATCCCTGAATTGGGCGGATTGACCTCGACAAGTGATCTGGTAAACGGAAAATATATCGTCGATGTCAAAAAAATTGTGCAGCAATGGTTGGCTGCAAAACCTAATGAAGGTTTCGCTATCAGGTCAAACACAGAATTTACTAAGGTCGAAAGAATCGCACTAAGAGGATTTAATTCTGCCAACGATAAACCAACTTTAAGAATCAAATATACATACATACCATAGATACTTATGAAAATAAAAATCAAAATTTTAACGGCATTAATAATAATATTTTGTAGTTTAAATTCTGCTTATACAAATTCCGGCGGTTCTATTTTTTCCAGATATGGATTAGGCGATATCCAGTATCTTAAATCCTCCTACTCAGAGGGAATGGCAGGAACAGGAATTGCTGTAATATTTTCAGGAATTTCAAATCGTTTGAATCCTGCAGCGTTAACTAAAGTTAACTTTACACGTTATTCAATAGATGTAACCTATCAGGGATATTCGCTGGAGGATAACTTTAATAAGGCGTATTACAGTTCGATAATATTTAATGGTTTTGATCTGGCTATTCCGGTTTCTCCCGAAAATGGAATAACAATTGGGGCAGGGCTTCTTCCGTACAGCACGATTGATTATAATATTTCTTCGCAAGATACTATTTACAACCTGTCTTATAATTTATCACACAGGGGTGAAGGGGGGATGTCAATCGGTTATCTTGGAACATCTTTTAATTATCTTGAAGATTTTCATGTTGGCGCCCGATTTAACTATATATTCGGTACTAATAATCATATTATAAAACAGGCATTCGATAATGATGCTGCAACAGGCTTTGAGATGGAAAGAACTACTCGTCTTCATGGCGCGGGGGCAACATTCGGTGTGATATATTCCGGATTATATAAAATGTTTAACAGTCAGGACGTCGATAAATTGTCGGTAGGTGTTGTATTGAACACTGGAATCAATCTCCAGGCAGAGAGCGAAAGATTTTATAGTTATCTCGACAGGTTGAATGTGATAGCGCGGGATACAATTTCCGGGTCGGAAGGGGAAATAAAAATTCCTTTCTCGGTAGGAATAGGTTTTCAGTATATCCAGAATAGATACCATTTAGCCGCTGATTTCATGAATCAGAATTGGTATAATTCTCTATTTTTTGGTTCAAAATTACCCGAATTGAGAAATAGTAGCCGGTTCAGTTTTGGCGGAGGCATTCTGCCATTGAAAGATGTGAAAGCAGAAGGGATTGAGAAATTCGGTTTCAGAGCCGGAATGTATTATCACCGGACTTATTACAAAATCAAGGGAACCGATATTAATGAATTCGGTATTTCGGCAGGTACAGATTTTCCGATTATTGGCGACACACGATTAAATATAAATCTTCAATATGGAATCCGAGGAGAAAAAGCGTTGGTAAAAGATAATATTATCAGATTTTCCATCGGATTGAACGGTGCAGAACGCTGGTTTGTCAGACCTGTTGAGGAATGATATATGACAAAGGTTGCGATAGCGAGTGATCATGCTGGATATGACTACAAAGAGAAAATTAAATCTTTTCTAACAGAATCTGGATATGAGTATGATGATTTCGGAACTGATTCGATAAATTCAGTCGACTATCCTGATTTTGCACACGCCGTCTCGGTTAAAATTAATAAAGGTATTTATTCAAGAGGAATATTAATATGCGGAACGGGTATTGGCATGTCGATGGCGGCAAACCGTCATAACGGAGTGAGAGCCGCGGTGTGCGAATCTGTTGAGTCAGTAAAATATTCACGCTTGCATAATAATTCAAACATCTTGTGCCTCGGGGCAAGAATTACACCTCTCGAAAAAATCAAGGAAATGGTAAAAATTTTCCTGACGACCGAATTCGAGAAAGGGAGACATATTACCCGTATTGACAAAATTGAAAATATACACGGAGTTTGAAATGAAAAATTTACTGCAAAGAGATCCGGAGATTTATAACGCTCTGAAAAATGAAAGACACAGACAGAATACAAAATTAGAACTTATTGCGTCCGAAAACTTTGTTAGTCTTTCAGTTCTTGAAGCGCTAGGTTCGGTGATGACAAATAAATATGCCGAGGGTTATCCTGGAAAGAGATATTACGGCGGTTGTGAATTTGTTGATGAAGCCGAGGATATCGCGCGTGAGAGGGTTAAAAAATTATTCAGCGCTGAATATGCGAACGTCCAGCCTCATTCCGGCTCTCAGGCAAATATGGCAGTCTATTTTTCATTTCTGAAACCAGGCGATAAGGTAGTCGGTATGAATCTCTCCCATGGAGGTCATCTAACGCACGGCTCACCGGTGAATTTTTCCGGACAATTGTACCGCTTTTCAGCTTATGGAGTTGATAAAGAAACAGGTTATATCGATTATAATGACGTTGAATCAATCGTCCAAAAAGAAAAACCTAGAATGATTACAGTCGGTGCAAGCGCATATTCACGGAACATAGATTACAAAATTTTTCGCGAGATAGCAGACAAGGTTGGAGCGTTTCTATTTGCCGATATAGCTCATCCTGCAGGATTGATTGCTAAAAAATTATTGAACGATCCAATTCCTCACTGTCATGTAGTTACTTCCACAACGCATAAAACTTTACGCGGTCCTCGCGGCGGACTTATTTTAATCGGTAAAGACTTTGAAAATCCGTTCGGTATCGTCGCTCCGAAATCGGGGAGGATAAAAATGATGTCTGAATTGGTTGATTCTATGGTAATTCCCGGAATACAGGGCGGACCACTTATGCATGTTATTGCTGCGAAAGCTGTAGGTTTTCTTGAAAATTTACAACCTGAATTTGAACAATATGCTAAACAGGTTATTAAAAATTCTCAAGCTCTTTCAAAAAAGTTAATTAAACTCGGCTATTATATTATTTCAAACGGCACTGACAACCATTTAATGTTGATCGATTTAAGGAATAAGAATTTAACAGGAAAAGACGCACAGGAAGCTCTCGATTTAGCCGGTATTACGGTAAATAAAAATGCAGTTCCTTTTGATGATAAGAGCCCGTTGATTACAAGCGGCATCAGAGTAGGTACTCCTGCAGTAACAACGAGAGGAATGAAAGAGCCTGAAATGGAAAAAATTGCGGAATTAATTGATAAGATCGTAAAGAATTTAGGTAACGACAAAATTTACAAGGAAGTTGAAAAGGAAGTTATGAGCCTATGTTCAGGATTTCCGCTTTATCCGGAATTGTCTTAAAAAATATTAACCGAATTGACCGACTCGCTCAAGGAAAAAAATATTGAAGACAATGAGATGACTTTTTTAGATCATCTCGAAGAACTGCGTTGGAGAATAATAAAAATTTTTATTGGAATAATTATCGGCGCGATTCTTTGCTTTATTTTTATTGATTTCTTAGTCAATGATGTACTTATACAACCTATTAAATTAGCTAACCAGCAAAATCCCGGAAGTCCTGAAATTCACCTCCAAAATTTACGTCCTTTTGGTCAGGTAATACTCTACATGGAAATCGGGATAATCGGTGGAATAATATTAAGTCTGCCGAATGTTTTTTTTCAGTTTTGGAAATTTATTGCCCCCGGTTTACTTCCCCGCGAACGAAAATATATTTCACGAATAGTGGTATTTTCAACTTTCTGCTTTTTGTTAGGAATTGCTTTTGCATATTTTATTATGCTTCCGATGGCTTTAAAGTTTTTTGCGGGATTCGGTTCTCCCGATATTGAAAACAATATTGCCATCAACGAATACATGAGTTTTATTATTAGCGTTATTCTTGGTGCAGGAATTGTTTTCGAGCTTCCCATGGTGTCATGGTTTCTCGCGAAAATAGGAATATTAACTCCTCAATTTATGAGGAAATACAGAAAACATGCGATTATCCTCATATTAATTCTTGCAGCATTCCTGACTCCGGGGACTGATCCGATCAGCCAAATTTTGCTCGCTATCCCTCTTGTATTACTTTATGAAATCAGCATTTGGATAGCGAAGTTAGCCGGCAAACCAAAAGAAAATTAGTCATGTTTTAAAGAAAAATTACAATCAGAAAGTATGGACTTAAAAACAATCACACTTCCAATCAGAGACGATTTAAAAATATTTAATAAATATTTTCGTGAAGCTATGCGTTCCGACATCAGTTATGTTGATGTGATTACGCGATATCTTTTAAAACAGAAAGGAAAACAAATCCGTCCGCTTTTGGTTTTATTGACGGCTAAAATGTGCCAAGGACTTAACGAATCCTCTCATCGCGGTGCGGCGCTTGTTGAAATCCTTCACACGGCAACTTTAATTCATGACGATGTAGTTGATGAAGCTGATACAAGAAGGGGATTCGCTTCTTTAAATGCAGTTTGGAAAAATAAAATATCCGTTCTGATGGGAGATTATCTTCTTGCCAAGGGGCTTCTCCTGTCGTTAGACAACAAAGATTATGAATTTCTTAAAATAATTTCTGATTCTGTCCGTAAAATGAGCGAAGCGGAAATACTTCAAATTGTAAGAAGCCGCAGATTGGATCTGGATGAAAAAACTTATTTCAAAATCATATCGGGCAAAACGGCTTCGCTTCTGGCGACATGTACTGAAATTGGGGCTGTCAGTGCTTCCGTGGATAGCGAACAAAGAAAACTGATGCGCTCTTTCGGTGAAAATCTCGGATTAGCTTTCCAAATCCGGGATGATATGCTTGACTATATCGGTACAAGGAGTATTACAGGAAAATCTACTGGGAAGGATATAAAGGAAAAAAAACTTACTCTTCCGTTAATTCATGCAATTGAGAAATCTCCACGAAGACAATCTGCAGCGGTTTTAAGATTGATCAAGAAGGGAACAACCAAAAAAGAGATCGATTTAATTGTAAAGTTTGTCGAAGATTTTGGCGGAATGGATTATGCTGAAAAAAAAGCCCGACATTACGCCGAGCTTGCAAAAAACGACATTGAAAAATTCAATGACTCTCCGAGCAAATCTTCGCTCAATGATTTTGTTACATTCGTTGTGTCAAGAAATAAATAGTTACACTTCCTGAATAAATTCATGTTCGGGCGACCTTATACTTAAAACCGGACATGGCGCTTTACGTACTACTTTCTCGGCAGTGCTTCCGAATATCAGGTGCTCCATTCCTGTGTGTCCGTGTGTTGCAATAATGATAAGGTCGATTTTTTCTTCTTCAGCAACTCTACAGATTTCAGAAAATGCTTTTCCGGTTTCAACTTTTACTCTAAACGGGACGTCATTTTGTATTTCTGCCTTTCCAAGATTCTCAAGCTCTTCAAACCCGCGCTTTCTCATTTCATCCTCGATATTCAAAAAGCCAACCTGACCAAAACTGAAATCGGCGGGATATATTGTCGGCTCCACGACATATAAAAGCAATATTTCCGCACTAAATTGTCTGGCAAACGGAATGGCATATTTCAATGCATTTTTCGCATATCCGGAAAAATCAATCGGGACAAGAATTTTTTTTAAATTTATTATTTTCTTTGGAGCATCAGGTAAATTGATCTGATTATCACCCATAAATTTCTCCTTTCCTCGAAATTATTTGAGTTATATTCAAAACGTGTGTAAACTATAAATTGTAAAAAAAGCGGCGTATC
>CAYTID010000013.1:0-39083 GCA_964437735.1 uncultured Ignavibacteriaceae bacterium
TCCGCGAACACTGCGGTTAAAAAATATTTCGACTTGTAACGTAAAACGTTCCTTGGTCAACAATACGACGTGTATTAAACATCTTTCGAACCGTCCTTTCTTGTTTAATGCAATTGAAATTTATGAAAGAACTTCGGAAGTTCAACGTATAATCGATATTTTGTTATCTTTAAACATCATAAAAAAAGGAATTCCTAAAAGATATTGAAAAAAATGCTTGACAAGTTATTTAAAATTTGATATAATTGTATTAGCCAGTTTTAATAGGCATTAATTACTTACCCCTTAAAAACCGAAAAACATTATTTCAGCCAGCCGTTTTCTTTATACCAACCCAGCGTCTGCCTAAGTCCTTCCTCTAACGATATATATTGGCTGTAATTAAAATCATTTTTAGCTTTCGATGTGTCACAAATCCAGGCATCGGCAATCATGTCTTTCCCTTTCTCCCAATTAAGTATTGAACCTTTCTTCGTTTTTGAGCTTAACAATCCGGCAACTCCGGCTATCAGCATAACCAATGCGTGGGGCAGCATTATTTTAATTACCTTACGGTTCAATATTTTTTTAGATATTTCACCAATCTCTTTCCATGTGTAAAATTTATCGCTACCGATAAAATATATTTCATTTAACGTGTTCCTCGCTTCGGCAGCAGCTACCAGACCGCTAATTGCATCGTTAACCTGCAGGAGCGATACATATTTTTCGCTGAATCCAATTAAAGGCAATATTCCGCGGTTCACAATTTTAAAAAAATCAAAACTTGCCGTATCCCTCGGACCGTAAATAGCCGGAAGTCGGACGATGGTAAAAGGGATTACATTTTTATAAGCTAACACCTCCAATTCAGCTTTCATCTTACTCTGCCCGTAGGTTGTAATTGGATGGTAAGATGTATTCTCGGAAACCGGTTCTCCGTCTAAACTCGGTCCAATCGCCGTAAGACTACTTGCGAATATAAAGCGCTTTAATCTCTTATTCCCCTCCGCTGCCTGTAAAAGATTGCGTGTCGCAATCTGGTTTCCTAAAAAGTATCCCTCTTTATTTTTTGAAATCGTTTTTCCTGCAATATGATATATATAATCCGCACCTTCAGTATACTTTTTGAGCAATTCTGTATCGAACAGGTCGCCAAATACCAGCTCGACAGGTAAATCCTTTAGCCATCGTAAATTTGCTGATTGCCGGACTAAGCATTTTACTCTATAATTTTTTGCGGTTAGGTATTCAGTCAGGTGACTTCCTATAAAACCTGTTGAACCAGTAATAAATACATTCATTTTCGTAATAAATTCTAATTGACTTTTTAAAAATGTTGAGTTATATTAAACAAAATCAAATTAATATTCAAATTTCCTACTGCAAATTTTTTTTTATAAATCAGGAGTTATTAATGAAAAGTCGTTTTACGGTGAATCCGAGGTTAACGAATTGGCGTAAGAATATGTATGATTGGGCAAGTTCTTTCCGTGGAATGTTCAACTGGAACAGCAAAGAAGAAGAATCCGGTGTTCTAGTTGAAGAAAAACCTGCAGAACCTAAAAAACCTGTTGATCTATTTGAGAAATGCTACGCTTTCACGCGAGCTGATGAGGTTAAAGCTGCCGGTTTATATCCATATTTCAGAGAAATCGAAGAAAATGAAGGGCCTGTTGTACAGATAGAAGGACGGAAAATAATTATGGCAGGATCGAATAATTATCTTGGGCTGACGGCACATCCTGCAGTCAAAGAAGCAGCAATTAAAGCTGTTGAAAAATACGGATCGGGTTGTTCGGGATCAAGGTATCTTACAGGAACATTAGACCTGCACAATGAATTCGAGAGACGCCTCGCAAAGTTTATGGGTAAAGAAGCCTGCTTACTGTTCAGCACAGGTTATCAGACTGCCCAAGGAATTATTCCGACTCTTGTACAACGGGGTGAATATATAATAACCGACAAAGACAACCATGCAAGCATTGTAGCGGGAATAGTGATGGCGAAAGGTATGTTTGCAGATTTTGTACGCTATAGACATAACGATATGCACGACCTTGAAAGAGTGATCTCAAAACTACCTTTGGAGGCAGGAAAACTAATCGTGACCGACGGGGTTTTTAGTACAACCGGAGATATAGTTGATCTGCCGTCGCTTGTTTCAATCGGAAAAAAATATAACGCAAGAATATTAGTTGACGATGCCCACTCAGTTGGAGTGATCGGAAAAGGGGGGCGTGGAACAGCGAGTCATTTCAACCTCGTAGACGAAGTTGATTTAACTTTCGGCACATTCAGTAAAACCTTTGCTTCGCTCGGAGGATTTGTTGTCGGCTCTGAGAGAGTAATTAATTACCTGAAACATCATTCATCGGCATTAATATTCAGTGCGAGTCCGACTCCCGCCTCGGTTGCCGCTGCGCTCGCAGCTCTTGATATCTTAGAAAAAGAACCTGAACGTATCAATAGATTATTACGCAATGCCGACAAAATGCGGAAAGGTTTCCAGAAGTCGGGATTCAAAATTATCGGAAATGAAACAGCTATTATTCCGGTTATCGTGGGCGATGATATGCTTGCATTTAAATTCTGGAAAGGATTGTTCGATAACGGAGTTTTTGTAAATACATTTATCAGTCCTGGCGTTCCTCCCGGACTTCAGATGATGCGTACGAGCTATATGGCTACTCATGAAGATGAACATCTTGATCAGATACTTGAAGTTTTTGAAAAAGTCGGAAAAAACCTGGGGCTGATAGAATAATTTCCTCATCGGAAAAAATTTCTTCCCCCTTTTTAACGGAAACAAAAACAATTAATAATCCGGATTTATGGATTCTATTACCGTAAAACCTATTAGTAATAAAAAGGATAAAAAGGATTTTATAAAATTCCAATGGGAGATTTATAAAGATCATCCTTATTGGGTACCTCCCCTGTTGATGGAGAGATATAAGTTAATCGATAAAAAAAACAATCCTTTCTACAAACATTCTGAAGCGGAATTTTTTATCGCCCGCATAAACGATAAAATTGTCGGTAGAATCGGAGCGATAATAAACCACAACCACAATCAAGAACATAATGAAAATATAGGTTTTTTTGGTTTTTTCGAATGCATAAAAAAACAGGACGTTGCCAACGCTCTTTTCGATGAGGTTAAAAACTGGTTAAAGCAGCGTGGTGTCGGTACCGTCAGAGGTCCAGCAAATCCATCGGTGAATGACGAGTACGGACTTCTGATTGATGGATTTGATAAATCACCCGTCATGCTGATGCCGTACAATCCTATTTATTATATGGGATTGATTGAAAAAGCCGGATTTAAAAAAATCAAGGAGCTCTATTCATATCACCTTACAACTGCCGCGGCTGATTTAGTGCGTCTCGAACGAGTTGCGAATCTTGTAAAACAGCGCGACAGTGTAACGTTCAGATCTATAGATATGAAGAATTTTAATGCCGAGCTTGAAAAAATGAAAAGGATATACAGAGAAGCCTGGCAAAATAATTGGGGCTCAGTGAAAATGACGGACGAAGAATTTGCGGCGTTGGCGAAAGACCTGAAATCGATTTTAATGCCCGAATTTATTATCTTCGCCGAAAAGAAATCTGAAATAATCGGTTTTGCATTATCTCTTCCCGATATCAATATTCCTCTCAAATATAACAAGAAGGGAAGATTGATTCCGGGAATTATCAGGCTCCTCTATCATAAGAAAAAAATTGACGGTGTCCGTGTAATCGTTTTGGGTGTTTTACCAGAACATCAAAAGAGCGGCGCTGCTGCGGGATTGTTTTATGAAACTGTTAAAACCGCAATCGATGTCGGCTTTACATGGGGCGAAGCAGGTTGGGTTTTGGATGATAATGTTATGATGAACCGCAGCGCCGAAATGTTTAACGGTAAGCGGGTAAAAACTTACGCAATATATCAAACTGATTTTTAAAAAATTTAATTAAAGGGATATCTAATGCCTGTAAAAAAAGCAAAATCTATTTGGCACAACGGAAAATTTTTGAAATGGGATGACGCAAAAATTCATGTCCTTTCTCATGTTGTTCACTATGGCTCAAGTTGGTTTGAAGGAATCCGTTGTTATAATACTAAAAAAGGCTCTGCAATTTTTCAATTTCATCCACACATGGAACGCCTGTATGATTCTGCAAAAATTTACCATGCTGAAATCCCTTTTAAAATCGAAATGCTTGAAGAAGTAGTCTTTAAGTTGATTAAAATGAACAAGCACAAAAGTTGTTATATCCGACCGGTTGTGTATCGTGGCTATGGTGAAATGGGCTTAAATCCTTTAAAAAATCCGGTCGAGGTTTCGATTGCAACGTGGAAATGGGCTGCTTACCTTGGAGATGAATCAGTTGATAACGGCGTTCATGCATGTATATCTTCATGGGCACGACTTGCACCAAACACAATACCTACACTCTCAAAGGCAGGGGGCAATTATTTAAGTTCTCAGTTGATAAAAATTGAGGCGCTAAAAAGCGGTTATGCTGAAGGAATCGCTCTTGATGCGTACGGTAATATTAGCGAAGGAAGCGGCGAAAATATTTTCATAGTAAAAAACGGAACGGTTTATACTCCCGCAATTGCCGACGCAATTCTTCCCGGAATAACAAGGGCATCGGTAATAAGAATTTTAAAAGACCTTGGTTTTGAGGTAATTGAAACAACTCTCCCCCGCGAGATTCTTATTATTTCGAATGAGGTGTTTATGACCGGAACGGCAGCCGAAATAACTCCCGTTTGCAAAATTGACCACCTCAATATTGGTGATGGCAAACCTGGTAAAGTTACAAAAATGGTTCAGGAAAAATTTTTTGATACAATCAGAAACGGGAACGACCCATACGGCTGGCTTACTTTTGTTAAATAAGAGTTCCCAAGCTTAACCGGATCGAGATCGTTTGATTTATTTTTTTTTCTTCTCTTTTGAAGAATAAATTTCTTTTTCATCATCGCTAAGTGTTTCGTTCATCGAGCCGGTTCTGTAGCCCTCTAAATCCAGAGTTACATACTTGAAACCCATTTTCTTAATCTCTGCAACTAAGTTTTCACGAAATTCCTTTTCAAGAAATTTATCCATTTCGTTTTTACCAACCTCGATTCTAACCGTGTTTTCATCATGATGCCTTACTCTGAAAAATTTAAAACCTGAATCCCGTATTAAGGTTTCCACCCCATCAATTTTTTTTAATTTTTCACGATCGATGGGGGTTCCGTACGGAAAACGCGAAGATAAACAGGCGAAAGACTGTTTTTCCCACGTAGGTAAATTTAATACTTTAGATAAATCTCTGACATCCTGCTTGGTAAAACCTGCTTCCAATAAAGGCGATCTGACGTTTTTCTCTTTTACCGCTCGCATTCCAGGTCTGAAATCACCCAAATCGTCTGCGTTAGTTCCATCAGCAATCCATTTAAAATTATTTTTTTCGGCAATCTCGGTAAGCTTTGTGAATAATTCTGTTTTGCAGTAATAACATCTGTCGGGCGGATTCTCGGTAAATTTTATATTATCAGTTTCCTCTGTATAAACAATTACATAATTCGCTCCGATGCTTCGGGCAAATTCTTCAGCCTCTTTATATTCACGAAGCGGGTAAGTTTCTGATTTCCCTATAACAGCAAGCGCATTTTTTCCTAAAGTATCCACAGCTACTTTTAAAAGGAGAGTACTATCGACACCACCCGAGAAACCAATTACAACGCTCTCAAGATTTTTTAATATAGATATTAATTCAAGATACTTTGATTCCATTTTGAAAATTAATTAAGGATTATAGAGTTATTTTTCGGGAATGGACTATTTTGTGAGTAGTTTTGAAAATTCATCAATCGTATGAACTCCCGGAAACTCAGTTTCAAATAGCTGCTTTTTTTCTTCATCGAGTTGAAAAGATTTTTTTAAATCTTCGACGGCATCATGATATTTTTTCATCACGAACAAAACTTTTGCCCGACCGTAGTAGGCATCCGCCCAGCCTGATTTTAATTTGACACAGTTGTTAAAAGTTTTAAGGGCTTGCTTGTAGTAACCGTATTCAAGTAAGGTTTCTGCAAGATCGTACATGGCAAAATGATTTTTAGGATTTATTTTAACTGCCATTTTATATCCTATCAGCGCTTCACGCCATCGTCCGAGATTATACGATGTATCGGCTTTTGCATACCAGATATCCGAATCGTAGCTGTTAATTTCAATGGCTTTGTTGTAGTCTGCCAGTGCTTTGCGGTATTTCTTCTGAAAATCGTAGCAAAGCCCTCTCCCAAAGTACGACTCATGATGATATGCATCGTTTTTTATAGCCTGTGTAAAACATTTTATCGCTTCATCATACTCCATCAATTCCTGATATGAATTCCCCATATTATGCCAGGCAAAAGTATCCTGTGGGTCAAGCCGGATTGATTCCTTGTAACATTCAATGGCATCGTGGAGTTTACCCATATTAGTATAAGTATTTCCCTTGTTGTACCAAGCCGAAGAAAATTTTTCATTCAACGCCAGCGCAAAATCATAACATTCAATTGCTTTTGAATAAAGTGACAACAGATTATAGGTTATTCCGCTGTTATACCATGCATTATAATTAAACGGATCGAGTTCCAGGTTTATCTCATAACATTTCAGCGCTTCGTGATGGTTGTTGTTCATATCGTGGCAATAGCCGAGTTCATACCACAAAAATTTATTCTTTGGATCTTTCTCCTTTAAGATGTTAAGAATTTTTATAGCTCCCTCGTAATCACCGGCTTTTTCAAACAATTGGGCTTTAAAAAAGATTGTTTCCTCGCTATCAGGATCCGTTTTAAGAATTTCATCAAGGCAACCTATCGCTTCATCAAATTTTTCAAGACTTTCGAAAGTCGTGGCAATATTGAAAATCACCTCTATATCGTCGGGGGTCAGTATCAATGCTTTTTTCAACGCTTCAAGGGCTTCATCACACCTTTCTAATTGATTCAAAATCAGTCCTTTTAGCTGCCACGCATCAGAATTATATGGATTATACTCAATGAGCCTATCAGTGTAAATCAGGGCATTTTCGTACTCCCCTTTATCATAATAGAAATTAGAAATCTCTTCAAGAGCTTCTATACTCATGTGAGAGTTTTCGTTTAACTTCTTTAAAAGATTTTCTACGTTTTTTTCTTTTTCTTTAGGTTCTTCTAAATCGTCAAATTCATCAAAATTGAATATATCCATGCTAAAAACTATTTTTTTATACTTCTTTTTATCAGCTATTACAATATAAAAAAATGAACCACTAATGCCAAGTAACATAATATTTTTTTTGTTTTTATAATTAAATTGGCTTATATTTATCAGTCAAAATTGTTAAAATGGTAGCAGAGAACGTAAAAATAGTACGTTCCCGAGTAGAAGCAGCATGCCGGCGCGCCCAGAGAAGTTTTGATGAAATAGTTATTGTGGGCGTTACAAAAACAATTCCTTCGGATTTTGTCCGCAAAGCCGTTGAAGCCGGGATTTGGGATATCGGGGAAAATTATGTCCAGGAAATGTTGACTAAAAAACTCGAGCTATTAAATGACAATATCCGTTGGCACTTTATTGGGCATCTACAGTCGAATAAAGTAAAATATGTTGCAGGTAAGGTTGAATTGATTCATTCTGTCGATTCGCTGAAATTAGCAAAAGAAATTTCAAAATACTGCGATAAAAACAATACAAGCCAGGATATTTTATTAGAAGTAAATACTTCCGGAGAAAGAACAAAATTCGGCATCGAACCCGATAAGGTTTTTGATATTTCGAAAGAAATAATAGATATGCCGGGCTTGAGATTAAATGGACTGATGACGATCGGAAAATTTTCCGATAATCCGGAAGAATCCAGGAGCGAGTTTAAAGTATTGAGCGGAATAAGAAATGCTATCGTTCAAAAAGGAATAGAATTAAAGCATCTCTCGATGGGCATGACAAATGATTTTGAAGTAGCTATCGAAGAAGGTGCAACAATAATAAGACTCGGAACCATAATTTTTGGTTCGCGCCAATATAAACAATGAAATCAAAGGGGAAATAAAACATGAAGATTTCACCGATTGATATTAAGAAACAGCAATTTAAAAAAGTTCTGCGCGGGTTCGATCCCGTTGAAGTTGAAACATTCATGGGTATGATAGCATCAGAGATGGATGATTTGGGCAGAACTAACAAAGATTTACAAAACAAACTAATTGAAACCCAGACTCAACTGAGCGATTACAAAGTTATCGAAAAAACCCTGCACGAAACACTGTTGCAAGCACAGGAAGTCAGCCAAAAATCTGCCGATAACTCAAAACGCGAATCGCAATTGATCATTCAAGATGCCGAATTAAAAGCAAATCAGATACTTGATAAAGCACGGACAGATCAAACGCGCCTGAAAGAAGAAGTTGCAATCCTAAAAGTTAAGAAAAGCACTATTACTAACAGGCTAAAGCTGCTTTTAAATTCCGAGCTGGAACTTATAAAAGCACTGGAGGTAGACGAGGAGATTTTGCTTACTGATGATGTGGATAGCGGGCATAAAAAAGAATACGATGAATATGATGATATCATAAATAAACTCAACAACGATAATTAACAATAGAGAAAACATGGAATTACAAAATCAAGTAAATGAAGCATTAGGATATATCAGAAAACATACGAAATTAAAGCCAATAGTTGGAATAATATTAGGAACCGGTTTAGGTGGTCTGGTAAAAGAAATTAAAAAAGAAACAGTCCTTGAATACGAAAATATTCCTCACTTTCCCGTATCAACTGTCGAATCGCATCACGGGAAACTGATTTTTGGAGAATTGAGCGGAAAAAAAGTTGTTGTAATGCAAGGGCGCTTTCATTTTTACGAAGGGTATACAATGCAACAAATTACCTTTCCTGTACGGGTGATGAAAGCTTTAGGGATCAAAACACTTCTTATTTCAAATGCTGCAGGAGGAATGAATCCGAATTTCCGGAAAGGCGATCTGATGATCATCAAAGATCATATAAATCTGCAGGGCGATAATCCTCTGATCGGAAAAAATGAAGATGATTTGGGCCCTCGTTTTCCCGACATGTCAGAACCATACTCAAAAAATCTAATCGACATTACCGAAAAAACAGCGCTTGATTTAAAAATAAAAGTTCAACAAGGCGTTTTTGTAGCAGTTCAAGGACCGAATCTCGAAACAAAAGCTGAATACAGATTTTTAAAATACATCGGCGCGGATGCAGTAGGCATGTCGACTGTACCTGAAAACATCGTTGCTGTGCATATGGGACTTCAAGTTATGGGTATGTCAATCATCACTGATGAGTGTTTTCCCGACTCATTAAAACCTGCCACCGTCGAAGAAATAATTGAAGTTGCAAATAATGCCGAGCCAAAATTGACCAAAATAATGAAAGCAGTTATTAAGAAGATATAAGATGTTTAAAGAGTTAAACGATAAAATACAATATTCAAAACTCGAACTCGAAATTCTAAAGTTCTGGAAAGAAAAAAATATCTTTTCGATGAGCATAACATCGCGTGAAAGTAAAAACGGTTTTACATTTTTTGAAGGACCGCCGACAGCCAATGGTCGCCCCGGAATTCATCATGTAATGAGCCGTACGCTGAAAGATTTGGTCTGCCGCTACAAAACTATGCAGGGCTATCAGGTTCACAGAAAAGCCGGCTGGGATACTCACGGACTTCCGGTTGAAATCGAAGTAGAAAAATCACTCGGCTTTAAACATAAAGACGATATTGTTAAATATGGCGTTGAAGCCTTTAACTCAGAATGCCGTAAATCGGTATGGAAGTATAAATCCGATTGGGAACAAATGACTGAGCGAATGGGATATTGGGTAAATTTAGATGATCCCTATATCACATTTGAAAATTATTATATCGAATCAATCTGGTGGTCGTTAAAACAAATTTATGACAAGAATTTAATTTACAAAGGATACAAAATTCAACCATACTGTCCAAGATGTGAAACTCCTTTGTCATCACACGAAGTCTCGCTTGGTTATGAAGATGTTAAAGATCCGAGTGTGTATGTTAAAATGAAATTAAAAGATGAGGAGAATACATATTTTCTTGTCTGGACAACTACGCCCTGGACTTTGATATCAAATGTTGCGCTGGCTGTCAATCCTGAAGTTGAATACGTAAAAGTGGAAAATAAAGGATTAAAGCTGATTCTTGCCAAGCAAAGACTTTCAATTCTCGATGACGAATATGTTGTTGTAGATAGTTTCAAAGGAGAGGAGCTTGCCGGCAAGGAGTATGAAAGACTATTTAATTACAATGCCGTAGAAGAAAAAGCATTTTTTTTAGTCACGGGCAATTTCGTTACAACTGAAGACGGAACCGGCATAGTCCATATTGCACCTGCCTACGGTGAAGAAGATTACCAGATTGGTCGGAAATATGGTTTACCCACAATACATCCTGTCAATAAAAGTGGTGAATTTGTTGAATACGTAACAGATTTTTCGGGTATGTTTGTCAAAGATGCCGATCCGAAAATTATAATGGAGATGAAATCGCGAGAAGTTTTATACAAAAAGGAAACCATAACGCACAGTTATCCCCACTGCTGGCGATGTAAAACACCTCTATTATACTATGCCCGTGAATCCTGGTATATTAGCACAACAAAAGTCGCAAAGCGGATGATCGAACTTAACAATGAGATCAATTGGTGTCCTCCGGAGGTTGGTACCGGTCGCTTTGGAAATTGGTTGGAAGAAAACAAGGATTGGGCATTGTCACGCGATAGATTTTGGGGAACCCCACTTCCTATCTGGACGTGCGGATGCGGCGAGAAAAAGTGTATAGGAAGTATTGAAGAACTTAAAACCGGAAAAATCATAAACGAAAATAATGAATTAACAGAAATTGACATTTCGAATATCGACCTGCATAAACCATTTGTAGATAAAATTGTGTTCGACTGTTCTAAATGCGGTAAAACCATGAATCGGACACCGGAATTGATTGATGTGTGGTTTGACTCGGGAGCGATGCAATTTGCACAATGGCATTATCCTTTTGAGAACAAAGAAATATTTGAAAGTCAGCATCCCGCAGATTTTATTTGTGAAGGCATCGATCAAACACGCGGATGGTTTTACTCGCTTCATGCGATAAGTACTTTATTGTTCGACAGGCCGGCATTCAAAAACCTTATCGTCAACGAATTGATACTTGACAAAGAAGGTCTGAAGATGTCGAAATCCAAAGGCAACACTGTCGATCCGTTTGAGATCCTTGAAAGGTACGGAGCCGATACCACACGCTGGTACCTCGTTACTGCCAGTCCGCCCTGGAAGCCGACTCTTTTCGATGAAGATGGTTTAAAAGAAGTTCAGAGAAAGTTTTTCGGTACATTAGTCAACACATATTCATTTTTTGCTTTGTATGCAAACATAGATAAGTTTAACTATTCAGAAGCTGAAATAAAACTTAGCGAACGCCTCGAAATTGACCGGTGGATACTCTCATCGCTGAATACTTTAATACAAAAATACATCCGGGCGATGGAAGAATACGATGTTACAAAGGCAGCCAGGTTAGTAAGCGAATTTACCATCGACCAACTCTCAAACTGGTACATACGAAGAAACCGTCGCCGATTCTGGAAAAGTGAAATCGGAAAAGATAAGACAGCCGCTTATCAGACATTGTATGAATGCTTAATGACCATAACCAAGTTGATCGCACCTTTTGCTCCATTCCTCTCCGAAGAGATCTACAAAAATTTAAATGGCGTTACACAAAGGGAATCATATTTATCAGTTCATCTCGCATTTACTCCTCAGCCGGATGAATCGAAGATAGATGCAGCTCTTGAAGCGCGGATGTCCAAAGCTCAACGAATAGTTTATTTGGCAAGAGCGATCAGAAATAAGGCAAATATAAAAGTTCGTCAACCGCTCCGGCGTGTCATAATTCCGATTATAAGCGAACAGCATAAAAATGACATCGAGCTTAAAAAAGATGTAATAATGGACGAAATCAATGTTAAAGCGATCGAGTATGTCAGCGACGATTCGGATATTGTTCATAAAAGATTAAAACCTAATTTCAAAGTTATCGGCAAAAAATTCGGTAAAGCCGTTCAGGCGGTCGCAAATGAAATCAAAGCACTTGATTCAGCTTCGATACGCGAATTGGAAAAAACAGGAAAATATTCTTTAACAGTTAATGGAGAAAACCTCGATATAACACTCGAGGATGTGGAAATTTTACATGAAGACATTAAAGGCTGGCTCGTTGAGACAGACAATGAAATCACTGTAGCTCTCGATACTGAGTTAAGTCCCGAATTAATTGATGAAGGGTATGCCCGTGAGTTCGTTAACCGGATTCAAAATATGCGGAAAGACGCCGGATTTGAAGTAACCGACCGTATTAAAATATTTTATATTTGCGGTGAAAAACTTGGAAAAGCAATTTCAAATCAAAAATCTTATATTTCATCCGAAACACTTGCTGAATCGATAGCAGATAAAATTGAAGACTCTGATTATTCTTCCGATTGGGATATTAACGGAGAAATTTGTAACATTGCTATTAAAAGAATAAAATAATTATCAGATATAGAAGGAGACACACAATGGCAAAAACAAAAAAGACAACGGCAATAAAAGCTAAAAAGACAAAAAAAGTTAAGCCGGCTGCCAAAGCCAAAACCGCACCTAAGAAAAAACCTGCAGCCGAAAAAAAATCACAGCTGGTAAAAGGTGTTCGTAAAACCGCTAAGTCCGAAATTAAAACCCAAAAATCATTACCGGGTTATGGTTCGAAAGAACTGGAACATTTCAAACAAATTATAGTAGAAAAAAGGAGAGAAATATTGGACGACCTTGAAACACTCCGGAATACTATGATGGACAACACAACGGGTGAATATGCCAGTGAAAATCCTTCTTATTCGCTTCACATGGAACAAGGGACCGACGCAATGGAACGGGAGAAAACTTTCCTTTTTGCTTCGAGAGAAGGAAAATTTTTAAACTATCTTGACGATGCTTTATCGCGTATCGAAAAAGGAACTTATGGCAGGTGCTCTGTTTGTGAAAAATTAATCGAGAAAGAACGACTCGAAGCAGTACCGCACGCTCAAATGTGTTTTAAGTGTAAAAGTGCAAGCAAATAAACGGAGAAATTTGACAATTGAGAGTTCTTTATTTTACTTGTTTTATTGTTTTTTTTGACCATCTTACCAAACTAATTGTGAAAGGGGTTAGCATCCCATTTCTTGGTATTAATTTCGAAGGAATGCCATACGGCTCGAGTCGCCAAATAATTGGAGACTTTGTAAGACTTACTTACATAGAAAACCCCGGAATGGCATTTGGCATTGAATTGGGCGAAAAATTGTTTATCGGTATTATTTCCATTATTGCCTGTATAGTAATACTTTTATATCTTTACAAAGTAAGAACTGCAAACTTTGGGTTCAGATTGTCGCTAGCTACGATCCTGGGCGGGGCGTTTGGAAATTTAATCGACCGCGTTTTTTATGGCTTGTTCTTCGGATATGAAAAATTATTTTACGGGCGAGTTGTAGATTTTATCGATATCGATTTTTTTAATATTAATATTTTCGGATATTATTTAAACCGTTGGCCCGTTTTTAATATAGCCGATGCGGCTGTGTCTATTGGAGTAATTTTATTGCTGATATATCATAAGGAAAATAAAATTACTAATCCGCTTCTCGAAAAATCCGATCTTCAAAATCCCGCGCCGGAATCGGTCGATTTACCCTCCTCAAAAAATTAATCTTTTTGTATGGCACGACATCACAAAATTATTGTTCCTCCGGGAAAAACCCGTGAACGTTTGGATGTTTTTTTAACACATCAAATTGAAAATGCAACGCGGACAAAAATACAGGAAGCAATTGAAGCCGGACTTGTTGTTGTAAACGGAAAACAAGAGAGAGCAAGTCATAAAGTTACACCTGATGATATTATTGATGTAACTATTCCGAAACAGCCGTCTCCTGACGTGTTACCGGAAAATATTCCACTTAATATTGTTTATGAAGACGACTACTTAATTGTAATCAATAAACCCGCAGATATGGTTACACATCCGGCATACGGAAACTACAGCGGAACTCTTGTTAATGCGCTACTTTATCATTGCAACGGAAAACTGGCAAATTCCGGAGGCGATGAATTAATTGAAGAAGAAGCAACGCTACATAAAAATTCAGATGAACCTATTAATACCAGGGCGGGAATTGTTCACAGACTGGATAAAGATACCTCAGGTTTGATTGTAATAGCAAAAGACGACGTTACACATGCCAAATTGGCTAAACAATTTTCTGACAGAACAATCAACAGGGAATATTGGGCAATAGTATGGGGATTATTTGGGAAAAAGAAGAAGGGAATCGTCGAGGCAAACCTGGCGCGAAGTAAAACAGACCGTAAAAAAGTCGCAGTTAGCGAAAGAGGAAGGTTTGCATTAACAGAATATGAAGTAATGAAAGAATTCGATTTTTTATCATTGATAAAATTGAAGCTTCGCACCGGTAGAACGCACCAAATTCGAGTTCATATGCACCACATAGACCATCCTGTTTTTGGGGATCCGACATATGGTGGACGCCGAATTACGTACGGCGAAGCTGCGAAAAAAAATAAATCACTGATTCACGAAATGCTAAAAATGCTTCCCAGACAGGCATTACATGCAAAAACACTGGGATTTATACATCCCCACACAAATAAGCACTTGGTCTTTGATTCCAATTTGCCTCATGACATGTGGGAGATTCTAAAAAAACTCGAAAAAGAGTAATTCCCCCACAATTAAAATTAGATTTGATTATTAAAAAGGCATAGCGAATATCTATTCGGAGGAGCGTTGTGAATGATTTGTGCGGAAATTTTAATGTTCAGGAAAAAGTAAACAGAGAAATTTTTTATCTGATTTTTTGGTGGTAATCTACTACTTTATCAACGTAAGAAACTGTCTGCCGCCAGCTACCGAAATAGCCATTCCTGGGCTTCCCACCGCCCCAGATTGACTTGTGAAGCGTATAGTATCTCTTCGATAGCAGCGGCAGTGCGTTTTGGATCACCCGCCATGAGTACGGGTTTTCTCCTAAGTAGGCTGCAATATCTTGTGCATCGTATATTCTATTTGGTCCGGCGTTATAAGCTGCCAGCGATAAACTTATTCTATCGATTTCCGTTTTTGCCGGTTCAAAAATTTTATATAACCACGAAAAATACGTTATTCCCATTTGAATGTTTGCATCAGGCTGAAATCCGAGGTCAAATTTATCCATTAATTCTACCTGCGTAGTTGGCATTATCTGCATCAGACCCTCAGCTCCGCGCGGACTAACTGCTTCATTATTAAATTGCGATTCCTGCTTCATTATGGCTAAAATTAAGCGCCAATCTATTCCGACCTCGTTTGCCTTCGCTACTACTATCCCTTTATAAGTGTCATCATTTCCAGCGAAATTCGATACAGAAATATTTTCACTTTCAACAACGTCTTTATTGTTTTCTGCAGCGTAGACAAAACCATCGATTGATATGTTTTGGTAAAACAATTTACCCGGTAATAGCAACATTATCAGAATAATGGATATCGGTATTTTTGTTCTGATTTTCATAAAACGGCTGTAATTCAATGATTTTAAACAATTTACAGCACTATTCTTATATAATGGTATAAATATACTCTTTATTTTGTTTAATGTCAAGTAGATATTTTTTTTGATTTTATTTGATGAGTTATTAAAACAGATTTTGTCCCTAAATAATTCCGTTTGTTATTTACGAAATTTTACGTCGATGTCGTTGATTTTATTCACCCTTTTTTGATGTCGCTCCCCTGCAAAATTTGTTTGTAACCATATCTTTACGATTGATTTGGCAAAGTCCGCTCCTAATAATCGCCCCCCAATCGTAAGAACGTTCGCATCGTTATGCTCTCTGCTGCTAAAAGCAGCTAATTCTGTCTGGCAGGCAGCCGCTCTGATACCCGGTATCTTGTTAGCTACCATTGCTGAGGCAACTCCGATAGCATCGATCATAATTCCTTTATCCGCGTCCCCGTTTGAAACCAGTTTCGCAACAGCAAATGCAAAGTCTGGGTAGTCACAAGCTTCCTCTGAATTCGTTCCTACATCTTTAATTTTATAACCGTAAGATTCGATAAACGGTTTTAATTCTTCCTTCAGACGAAAACCACCATGATCACTCCCGATGGCTAAAGTGCCTTTATATTCTATTTTTGCTGGTTTTGATTCTGCCGGTTTTACCGGCTCGGTAGTTTGAACTATCTCTATTTTCAAATTTTTTGCAAGGTCAATCGCAGCCGATGTTACAATAGCATTCTGGTTTACATGAAGCGTTTTTACGCCTCTTTTATATGCTTCTCTGATATTTAATTCTGAAATCAGCTTTTTCATTGAGTTACACGTTTGATGTAGAATTTACACAATTTTTCGATTTTTTCAAATTAATCATAGGTATTCATCCAGATGCTTCCGTTTCAAGTAATCTACTACCTCTTTTACATCCTGCGACTTCCCCGCTTTGCATATCAACAAAGCATCGTCGGTATTAATTATAATTAGATCTTCCACATCAATAGCCGCTGTAAATTTATTTTGTGTGTGAATTAACGTGTTTTTGGTATTATGCAGCATAACTTTTCCGGTTACGCTATTCCCCTTCTCGTCTTTTCCAGAAAGTCGATAAACTTCATCCCAGGAACCGACATCACTCCAGCCAAAGTCGCCTTTTAACACTAATACTTCATGAGCTTTTTCCATTACACCGTAATCTATTGAGATACCACGGATAATTTTGTAGCTTAATTCCAGATATTGATCAAATTTTTCAGTCCCAATATATGAATCAACCTTCATTAATTCATCATACATATCGGGTAAAGATTTTTGTATTTCGTTTAAAATTGTATCGACCCTCCAAATGAACATTCCGCTGTTCCAAAGAAATTCGCCGCTTTCGATAAATCTTTTGGCAGTTTCCGGATTGGGCTTTTCGGCAAAAGTTTTAACTGTATAAACTCCCCTATCGAAATAAGGATTCGCTCCGTTTTTCACATCGTTAAATTGTATATATCCATATCCCGTTTCAGGCCTGGTTGGTTGGATTCCAACCGTAACAAGCTTGCCGGACTCATAGGCAACCCAAATAGCAAGACGCAATACTCGATGAAATTCCTCTTCGTTTTGTATAACATGATCTGCCGGTAATGCAACCATCACAGCTTCCGGATCAATTCGTTTTAAATATAATGCTGCAAGCCCTATACATGGAGCAGTATTTCTGCCAAAAGGTTCTACAATAATGTTGTCAGCCGGAATACTTGGTACTTGCTTCGTTATTAAGCTTTTCTGAATTTTATTCGTAACAACTAATATTCTGTTCGGCTCAATAACACTATTCAGTCTTTTGACAGTGTTAACAATCATAGTGTCTTTTCCAAAAATCTCCAATAATTGTTTTGGGGATTTTTCACGACTACGCGGCCAAAACCTCGCCCCCACACCGCCGGCCATTATTACTGCATATACATTCGGCATTCTTATACTCCTTTCTATAAGTAAACCCTAGGAACTCTTTCAGAAATATTACACAATATTTCATAAGGAATCGTTCCGACTTTTTCAGATAATTGATTAATATCTATATTTAAATTTTCCTGCTTTCCGATAATCACGACTTCATCTCCAACGTGTATATCGTTACCCTCTCCTATATCCACCATTATTTGATCCATGCAGATCGCTCCTACTACGGGAAATAATTTTCCATTTATAATGACTTCAGATTTACCGGTCAATAATCGACTGTATCCGTCTCCGTAGCCGACAGGAATTGTTGCAATTTTTGTTCTTAACTTTGTAAAATATTTCCTCCCGTAACTGATACTCCTGTTCGCTTCAACATATTTAATAAATACTATTCTCGATTTGAGTGATAACGCCGGATTGATTTGAATTTTATTGGATCCGATCTGAGACGGAAAAATTCCATACAAAATTAATCCGGGCCTCACCATGTTGTAGTGGGATTCATGTAAATTTATTACGGCGCTGCTATTGGAAATGTGCTTGAACGGAATATCAATACCTATGGATTTAATCTTATCCAGTAAGTGATTAAATTTTTTAATTTGTTCATATGCAAAACTTTTATCAGAATCCTCGGCAGTTGCCAAATGGCTGTAAATTCCTAAAAGTTCAATATGTTTCATTCCTGCAACTTTCTCAACAAATGGAATCGCATTCTCAGAATGAACACCGATCCTCTCCATACCTGTATCGATTTTTAAATGGACTTTTGCTTTTTGTGCTGAAAATTCTCGGACATCTGTATTAATTCGTTCGGCTAGCTCAATAGAAGAAACGGTTATCTCAAGATTATTCGCTAAAAAATGTTGAATCTGGTCACCCAAGACTCCTCCTAATACTAAAATCGGAGTTGTGATTCCATTTTTTCTGAGGATTATCCCTTCCTCCAAGAATCCCACTCCCAAATAATCAATCCCGAATTTTACAAAAGCCTTGGATGTTTCAACTAAACCATGACCGTATGCGTTGGCTTTTACAATCCCCATAACTTTAACAGTATCACCTACTATTAGCTTGACAGCAGCGAGGTTATGCTGCAAAGCTTCCAATGATATTTCAGCGCGAGTGGGTCTCATTTTAAAGAGATATTAAAAATTTTGTTTGATTTTTTTCGAAGTGATCAGAGGTTCGATCAATCAGTTTTACTACCGATACGGATTCTGTTCAGAGCTCTGTTCAATGCCGCTTCCGCACGGAGTAAATCAGTTCCGGGTTTTCTTTCTTTAATTCTTTTATTCGCTCTGTCGCGAGCAGCTTCCGCCCGTTTAATATCTATCTCGTTGGCATCTTCAATAGTTTCTGCCAACATCACGGCAACATTGTTTTTAATTTCTACAAAACCGCCGCTTGTTGAGTATCTCGTTTCTTTACTTTCTTTTGTTAATAACTTAACTTCTCCGACACCGATTGCCGAAAGAAGCGGGGCGTGGCTGATTAATACCTGGAATCCACCCAAAACACCCGGCGCGCTGAAGCTTACAACTTCACCGCTGAAAATCGTTTTTTTTGGAGTAACTATCTCTAATCTATACGGTCTATCAAACATTTTCGATTACATTTTCTTCGCTTTTTCTAGAACTTCTTCAATCGTACCCGCCATGAAGAATGCCCCTTCGGGTATATCGTCGTATTCACCTTCCACAATTCCTTTGAAACCTTTGATTGTATCTTCCAATTTTACATACCTTCCGGGAATTCCTGTAAATTGTTCAGCAACAAAGAATGGCTGAGAGAGAAACTTTTGAATTTTTCTGGCACGAGATACAACTAATTTATCCTGATCGGATAGTTCATCCATTCCCAGTATATTAATAATATCTTGTAAGTCTTTGTAACCTTGCAGAACTTCTTTCACTTTCTTGGCGACGTTGTAATGCTCATGACCTATTACACCCGGCTCTAGAATTCTCGAAGTAGAGTCAAGCGGATCAACAGCCGGATAAATACCCAACTCGGCAATCTGACGGCTTAACACCGTTGTCGCATCGAGGTGACTGAAAGTAGTAGCCGGCGCCGGATCAGTCAAATCATCTGCCGGAACATAAATTGCCTGTACCGAAGTTATTGATCCTTTTGTGGTTGAAGTTATACGCTCCTGTAATTCTCCCATCTCAGATGAAAGAGTCGGCTGATAACCTACTGCCGAAGGCATTCTGCCGAGTAATGCGGAAACTTCAGACCCTGCTTGCACGAATCGGAAAATATTATCGATAAACAAGAGAACGTCTTTCCCTTCTTCATCACGAAAATATTCAGCCATTGTCAAAGCGGTCAAACCAACGCGTTGTCTTGCGCCCGGAGGTTCATTCATCTGTCCGAAAACCAACGCCGTTTTATCAATTACTCCGCCTTCTTTCATTTCGAGCCAAAGGTCATTGCCTTCACGAGTCCTTTCGCCGACACCTCCAAACACAGAATATCCGCCATGATGCATGGCTATATTATGAATTAATTCCATAATAATAACAGTTTTTCCTACACCGGCACCGCCGAATAGACCTGTTTTTCCTCCGCGCGAATAAGGCTCCAGAAGGTCAATTACCTTTATTCCGGTTTCGAACATTTCTTTCTGAGTGCTTAAATTTTTGAAATCAGGGGCTGGTCTGTGTATCGGATAATATTTTTTACTTTGAATGGGGGGAAGTCCGTCGATGCCTTGTCCTATAACATTAATTAATCTGCCTAATACATTTGGACCTACAGGAACTTTAATCGGTTCGCAGGTATCGATTGCTTTCATCCCTCTTACTAATCCGTCGGTCGAATCCATCGCCACTGCCCGTACACGTTCTTCACCTAAATGCTGCTGAACTTCACAGATTAATTCTTCTTCAATTCCTTCGATATTTGTACGGTGAATTTTAATTGAATTAAGAATTGCCGGAAGTTGTCCCCCCGAAAAATCTATATCTATAACCGGACCGATTACTTGAATAATTCTACCTTCGTTCATAAAATTCCTTTCAAACTTTAAAAACAAATCCTGATTTTATCAGGATTTTAATATGATAATTGTAAAATTCGGAATAAATATAAGATAAAAATGGGAAAGATACAAACCCCGTTTTTTGCCAAAATTGTGTTTTACTGCTTAGAAAAATCATATTTGCAATATTTTCTTTAAACAAAATTAATTATCATCTGAAAAAAATATCTTTAAATTACCTTGAATATTTCACTTCTTTTAAGTAATTTTGAAAAAATGAGATGAAGAATTGTATACTCAAGAGGAAATAGGATATTTACTGAAAATTGCGAGATTATCGATAATTTCTTCTTTGAAAAATCAATCGCCTCCCGATTATTCCGACTGCCCATGTTCGTTATTACAAAAAGCGGGGGCGTTTGTTACATTACACAAATTTGGAGATCTTCGGGGTTGCATAGGCTACCTTGACGGAGTTAAACCTCTTGTGGAAACTATTGTTGAGGTTGCCCCGAAATCAGCTTTTGAAGACCCGCGCTTTCTTCCCGTAACAGAGGACGAGATCGAAGATTTGCAAATTGAAATTTCTGTTTTGACTCCGATGAAACTGATTAAAAATATTGATGAAATTGAAGTCGGAAATCACGGCTTGATGATGGAAAGAGGTAATCACCGCGGATTATTATTACCGCAGGTAGCTACGGAATATAATTGGGACCGGGAAACATTTTTAAATCAGACTGCACGAAAAGCCGGTTTATCATACAATGAATGGAAAAGGGGAGATGTAAAAATCTATATTTTCTCTGCAGAAATTTTTAATGAATCATAGTAAGAATAATTATATGAGATTTATTTATGGATAGATGGAGTGTCCGACCCGCTTCTGTTGCCGGAATGTTTTATCCTCACGACGGAAAAAACTTGATGAAGCAAGTAGTTGAATTAACCGAACGGGCTAAACCAAAAAGAATAAAAGGCAACCTGATTGCACTAATTTCACCTCATGCCGGTTATTTATATTCCGGTTTGACAGCCGCACACGGTTTCAAACTGCTAAAAGGAAAATCGTACGATACTGTAGTAATAATCGCACCAAGCCATCATGAATATTTTGAAGGCGTATCTGTCTATCCCGGAAATGCTTACCGGACTCCGCTTGGCGAGGTTCTGATCGATATCGAACTGCGAAAAGAACTGCTGAAATCCACCAGCTTAATTAAAGAATCTTCGCAAGGCCACGGCGATGAGCATGCAGTTGAAGTACAGCTCCCCTTTTTACAAATCGAACTTACTAACTTTAAATTGCTCCCAATTGTAATTGGCAATCAAACAAAGGATGTAATATATAAAGTAGGTGAAGTGATCGGAAGTGTACTCAGAAATAAAAAAGCATTAATTGTTGCAAGCACCGATTTATCACACTATCACCCATACGACGTTGCAATTAAGTTGGATAAAATCGCTATTGACCATATAGCAAAATTCGATTATGAAAATTTATTATCCGATTTAAACGACCAAAATACTGAAGCTTGCGGTGGCGGAGCAGCAGCGGCAGCCCTGATCGCTGCAAACATTTTAGGAGCCAACAAAGTTGAATTACTTCACAGTTGCAACTCGGGCGACATCACAGGCGATAAAGGGGGAGTTGTTGGTTATATGTCTGCTGCCGTAATCAAATCCGAAAAATAATGCCTTACAAAAACATTAAAACCTCAATCATCGGAGCCGGAGCGGTTGGTTCTGTAATTGCCTCACTTTTGTTTGATCGGAAAATATCTGTTGTCAGTATAATCGACACCAACAAAGCAAAGGCAAGAAAACTGGCTAAAAAACTCGGATGTAAAAACTATTCTACCGATATTTCAGGTTTAAGTAAAACAACTAATTTCTTATTTATAACAACTCCCGATGATAAAATACATACGGTTACAAAACAAATTGTAAATGAATCTCCATTAAATTTCAGAAACTTAACGGTATTACACACTTCGGGTGTTCATACGTCGGATATCCTTTCTCCTTTTAAAAAGAAAGGATCAGAAATTTTATCGTTCCACCCTATTCAATCTTTTCCAAAAAATTTTTCTGTTAAAAAACAGAAAAAGAGTTTTAAAAATATTTATATCGGCATAGAAGGAAGCGCTAACGGACAAAAAACGGGAAGTTATCTGGCAAGACTACTCGATTGTAATCCGGTTGTTCTAGATAAAAGAACAAAACCATTACATCATATCGCGTGTGTTTTTGCTTCTAACTATATATCAACCTTATTAAATGCTATTTCAAAACTAAACCGGAGAATGAACGGCAACAAGAATTGGGCAGATGTATATCTTCCGCTTATGCGAACAACTATCGATAACTCACGCGAATCGGGTCCTGCCAATTCTTTAACCGGACCGATTGAACGCGGCGATCATAAAACCGTTATGATTCACTTACAATCACTTGAAACTTATATACCGGAATTGTTAAATTTGTACATTAGGCTGGCATTAGATACAGCTAATTTGGCATATCAAAAAGGAAGTCTGCGTGTTGATCAGTATAAAGAATTTAAAAAAATATTTCACAAAAAGGAGATTGAATGAAAGCACTTATCGCCAGCGGTGGTCGCGGAACACGTCTGCGCCCCATTACCCATACACAAAATAAGCATTTAATTCCAATCGCAAACAAACCGATACTTCATTACGCAATTGAGGCGGTTGCCGGAGCCGGAATTAAACAGGTTGGAATAATTGTAAATGCCGACAACAACGAAGTACAGGACGCAATCGGAAGCGGAAAGAAATGGGGAATAAACATTACCTATATTCCTCAGGAAGCTCCTTTAGGTTTAGCTCATGTTGTTAAAATTGCCGAACCGTTTATCGGTAAAGACGATTTTATTTTTTACCTTGGCGATAATATGGTGGTTGGCGGGGTTAAACGCTTCATTCAAGAATTTAAAAAATCAAAATTTAACTGCTGGCTCACACTCGCAAAAGTAAAAGACCCCGAAAGATTCGGAGTTCCGGAAATAAATTCCCGCGGCAGAATTATCGGCGTAGAAGAAAAACCAAAAAAACCCAAAAGTAGTTATGCCGTTTCCGGAATTTACATCTACGATTCAAATATTTTCAAAGCATGCAATAGTATTAATCCGAGTGCGCGCGGAGAACTTGAAATTTCCGATGCTCATCAATGGCTTATCGACCATAAATATAAAGTCGGGTCAAGTGAAATTACCGGCTGGTGGAAGGACACAGGCAAACCTTCCGATTTACTCGAAGCCAACAGGTTAATTCTGGATAATCAGGAAACAAGAATCGATGGAGATGCAGATAACTTGTCAACAATTCTCGGAAAAGTTGTCATAGAAAAGGGAGCTCGAATTATTAACAGTGTTGTCCGAGGACCAGTAATCGTTGGAAAGGATTGTGTAATTGAAAACAGTTACCTTGGACCTTTCACATCCATCGATGATCGCACGGTTGTAAATAACAGTGAAGTTGAATACAGCATTGTATTAAAAAATTGTAAAATTACAAATGTTAAAATCAGAATTGAAGGTAGCATACTGGGAAATGACGTTGAAATAGTCGATGCAAATAAAAAACCATATGTTCACCGATTTATGATTGCCGATCAGAGCCGAGTCGAAATAGCATAAAACATAAAAAGGAAAAAATATGACATACCAAACAATAATATTGGAAATCAGAGATAAAATTGCATTTGTAACAGTAAACCGTCCCGATAAAATGAATGCGGTTAATTTAGATGTAATTGGTGAGCTGCGTGATGTTTTTTCACAAATCGAAAATGATAAAAATGTCGGTGTCGTGATACTAACCGGAGCCGGTGAAAAGGCATTTGTTGCAGGATCGGATATCAGCATATTAAATACTTACGATGCCGATGCGGCAAAAAATTATTCTGAAGTAGGAAATAATTTTTTAAGTGCGGTTCAGAATTTTCCAAAACCCGTCATAGCGGCAATTAACGGATTTGCACTGGGCAGCGGATGTGAAATTGCACTTGCATGTCATATCCGGATTGCAGCTGAAAATTCTAAGTTCGGACAGCCTGAAGTAAATTTAGGATTAATTCCAGGACACGGTGGAACTCAGAGGCTAACCAGCCTCGTTGGGATAGGAAAAGCGATGGAGATGATCCTGACAGGCAACATAATAGATGCAATCGAAGCGCAAAAAATAGGACTGGTAAACAAGGTTGTTCCCGCTTCAGAATTGATGAAAGCCTCCGAAGAATTAGCAAAACTTTTATTGACCAAAGCTCCTCCCGCACTGAAATTTGCAATCTCAGCCATAAATGGAAACCTTGAGTCCCCTTTACAAAAAGGTTTAAAATTAGAAGCAATTTTATTCAGCGAATGTTTTAAAACGGAAGATTTTAAAGAAGGAACAAAAGCTTTCCTTGAAAAAAGAAAACCTCTATTTAAAGGTAATTAATTTTGGAAAAAGGAATATTCAGGCGTATATTTATTGCAGTTTTTTTACTGGTAATTCTGGTGGCTTTGTTTATTTTTGAGGAAACAGAAAAAAAGAAAATGCCCCGCCAGGATATAAACACTGAAGCCATTGATACCTTCAACAACATAGATTCAGTAATCGAAAGTGTTCTGGCAAAATTCGATATACAGGAAAACTGGATTAAACGTGTTGAATTTAAAATACCCGGAACTCAAAAAACGAGAATTGAGCGGCGAGTTCAAATTCCACCCGAAATTATACCGGCAATCGTTAATCTTGAATTGAGCCGGGCTGTAAAAAACTTTAATATGACTGTTTCGGCAAGTGAAAATCTAAAAGAAAACATTGTTACGATACATATTCACAACGAAAATATAATTATTCAGAGTATAATTTTAAAAACTAATAAAAATTTAAAAGGAAAGGAGAGTTTGTATCAACTCAAAAAAAGCTGAGTTACCGGCAAACAAACGGCAGTCTGAAATCATGGATAAAATTGTTTCTCTGGCAAAAAGGCGGGGATATGTTTTTCAGTCGAGTGAAATTTACGGCGGCTTAAACGGCTGCTGGGACTATGGACCTCTTGGAGTTGAATTACTCCGTAATCTTAAAGAAGAATGGTGGAAAACAATGACATACCGGGATGATGTTGAGGGGCTTGACGCCTCAATACTTATGCATCCCCGAGTCTGGGAAGCCTCAGGACATGTCGAAAATTTCACTGATCCAATGGTAGATTGTAAACAATGCAAAAGTCGCTATCGTCTCGATATATTATTCGAAGATACTTCTGTCAAAAAGCAAAAAGATATATTGAGAGAACTTTTCCCCGATCGATTTCAGGGACAACAAAAAGACGAAATAATTGCATCGGAATTTAAAAAGACCGTCGAAGAATCTCCTAATGCGATTCTTCAAGCATTTTCATGCCCAAGTTGCGGAAGTAAAAAATCGTTTACCGATGCACGTAAATTTAATTTAATGTTTAAAACATTTGTCGGACCACTTGAAGACTCAAGCGCCGTTGTCTATATGAGACCGGAAACTGCCCAGGGAATTTTTGTGAATTTTCTTAATGTACAAACTTCATCACGACAAAAACTCCCCTTCGGAATTGCTCAGATCGGAAAAGCCTTCAGAAACGAGATCAATACAAAAAACTTTCTATTCCGCACACGCGAATTTGAACAGATGGAAATGCAATACTTCGTTAAGCCTGGAACAGATACCGATTGGTTTGAATACTGGCGCGAGCAAAGAATGCAATGGTTTGCCGATTTAGGATTGAAAAAAGAAAAACTCCGCTGGCATCAACATGAAGCTCACGCCCTGGCTCATTACGCAAAGGATGCATATGATATAGAATACTTATTCCCCTTCGGATGGGGAGAAATCGAGGGGATACATAACAGAACCGATTACGACCTCACCAGACACGAAGAATTTTCGGGCAAGAGCTTGAAATATTTCGATGATGAAACGAAGGAAAAATTTACTCCGTTTATTATTGAAACTTCTGCCGGTGCCAGTCGCTCGTTTATGGCTTTCCTCGTTGATGCTTATACGGAAGAACAAGCACCAACGGCTGACGGAAAAATGGAAACCCGAGTTGTCCTTACCCTTCATCCTTCGCTTGCCCCAGTAAAAGCGGCAATATTTCCGCTTGTGAACAGGGATGGGATGCCGGAAATAGCGCGTAATATTGAAAAAGAACTTCGCCTCCACATGCGCGTATTTTATGATGACTCCGGCGCAGTCGGGCGGCGGTATCGTCGCCAGGATGAAATCGGAACTCCATATTGTATTACAATTGATTCTCAAACACTAGAAGACCAGACCGTTACCGTCCGTGAAAGGGACACCATGAAGCAAGAAAGAATTTCCGTTGATAAATTACGATTTTATATTTTGGAAATGATTTCAAAAAAAAGATAAAGAATTGTTTATATTAACTTAAACCGAAAGCCGGTCATGCTTTGGCCGGCTTTGTTGCTATATAAAATTTAAATAACACACTTTGAATCCGTTTAAAAATATATATTTTCTATTACTAATTTCTGCTGTTTGTATCCTTTTTATATTTACAACTCAGAAAGCAGACGCACAATGGTACTCAGACAAAACGGCAGATTTCCATATTGAAAAAGGGGTGAATTATATATACAATCTCCAGTTCGACAGCGCCCAGCACCATTTTCAGAAAGTGATAAATATTGATCCAGAACATCCGTCGGGACATTTTTTTATGGCTATGGTATATTGGTGGAAAATTATGCTGGATTTAAATAACGAATCGCTAGATAAAATATTGTATGAAAAGCTCAGAATCGTTATAGATAAATGCGATAAGATATTAAAAAAAGATCAAGATGATCTCGCATCTCTTTTTTTTAAGGGGGGCGCGATCGGATTCAGGGGACGTTTACGCGTACACCGTGAAGAATGGTTGTACGCCGCTAACGACGGGCGGCTCGCTATCCCGATAGTTCAAAGAGCATATAAAATCGATCCGTCTAATATGGATGTTCTCCTTGGTATCGGAATTTATAATTACTATAGAGATGTTATTCCTGATTTGTATCCTTTCGTCAAACCGGTAGTAATTCTTTTTCCATCGGGCGATAAAGAAAAAGGGTTGAATCAATTAAAAATTGCTGCGGAAAAAGGGAAGTATGCGAATTACGAAGCAACATATTTTTTAATGCAAACATTATTTCACTTTGAAAAACAATACTCTCAAGCTTTACCGCTCGCATTAAAGTTGTACAACAAATTTCCGGACAACCCAATATTCCATCGTTATGTCGGGCGGCTGAATGTCGCTCTAGGACGATGGGAGGATTTGAAAACTATATTTACTGATATTGTAGAGAGAGCTAACCAAAAAAAATACGGATACTCCGGGTTTGTCTCTCGCGAAGCTTATTATTATCTTGGCATTTATTATATGAATTTTAATAAGTCGGAACAAGCGCTGGAAAATTTTTATAGATGCGATGAGTTATCCAGAACTCTCGACAAGAAGGGCCCTTCCGTTTTTATGGTAATGGCTAATTTAAAAATCGGAATGATATACGATTTACAGAACAGACGTGATCTTGCTATCCTGCAATACAACAAGGTATTAAAATTGAAATCACAAGAAAATTCACGAGACATTGCAAAAAAATATTTAAAAAAACCATATGGAAAATTCTAACATATTAATAATCTTATTGTTTGGCTTAATCGCGGCGGGGGTGGAAATTCTTGGCGGCTTCCTCGTAATTTCAAAGAAAAACTGGCCAAAGATAATACAAGGATATTTGATCGCTATGGGAGCGGGTTTTATTTTAGCTCTTGTTTTTCTCGAACTTATACCCGAAAGTTTAAACCATTTAGGAGAAACCGCTCCTCTTTTCTTCCTGCTTGGATTTGCAATGATTCATTTTTTTGAGCATACAATTGTAGGACATCTCCATTTCGGAGAGGAAACCCACACAGATATCATGGTTTCCAAAACTGCAAGCTATTCAGCCCTATTCGGAATACTTATCCACGCCTTTTTCGACGGACTTGCAATATCTGCGAGTTTCCATTTCGATTTTTTTATTGGAATAATGCTTTTCATTGCTATAGTTCTTCATAAACTTCCTGAGGGACTCACTATTGCTACAATAATGATAGCGTCAAATCAATCAAAACGAAACGCACTCTGGGCAACCGTCTCAATTGGTGCAGCAACGGTAGCAGGAGTTATTACTGTTTTCTTTCTGGCAGAAATTAATCCGCAAATTATTGGAATTGTTTTTGCCTTGTCAGCAGGCATCGCAACTTATGTTGGCGCCAGTGATTTGATCCCCGAAATAAACAAATCGGAAAACAGAAGCATTCCGTTATATGTTTTTGTAGGAATGTTGTTTTTTTATCTGAGTAAATTAATTATAGAAATGTATATCGGGCATCATTAAAGGATTATTCCGATGGTCATCCTGTGAAGTCCGCCAATTTTTCCTAAAGAATTAAAGGAGTAATCAATTTTATAAATATTATAAGCGAAACCTCCGCCAACCGAGAATCCTGCCAACCCTCCGCTTTTTCCGATAGTCATATCTTTTCTTTGTTGATTATTGTAGCCAAATCTGAGAAGTATGTTTGAAGTAATCGTAAATTCTCCTCCAACCGAAAAAGCGCGAAATCTCGATAAGATGTTTTTTTGATCAGCATTGATTCTGTTGATGCTGATATTCAGCAATAATGGTAAATGTTCTGGTTTTATGGAAGCGCCGATTCTAAAATCGAGCGGCATTTTTTCCTTTGTTTCTATATAAGGTTTCACCTGAGTTCCGAGATTCAAAAGACTCGCACCGACAACAAATTTATTGGGAATAAATGAATAAGTCAATCCAAAATCGAGCGCATATCCATATGAATTATATTTCTCGATTGAACTGTAAATAAATTTTACATTTGCCCCATATTGAAAATTTTTAAACAAAAAATTTGCGTATGATCCTGACAATGAGAGTTCGTTTGCTGAAAAATTTCCGGTTTGATCACCAAAATTATTTCTCGCTACAAAATCGCCGTAATTCGTAAAAATAATCCCTGCGCCAAAATAACCAAAGCTCCTGTCGTGATGCGCATAGCTCAGATGACCGGAATTTATATCCATAAGGTGTTTGAAGAATCCCAGCGATACCTGAGTTTGTTTTAAGGTTGCCAATGCAGAGGGATTGTAGAACATTGTGTTTACATCGTTCGGAACGGTCATGAAACTTCCGCCCATTGCAGCGGCTCTGGCGCTGACGTCATTTCTGATAAAATTAAATGTTGAATTATTTCCAAAAGAATTATTGGAGATAATAAACACGAATATAAATAAACGAATTAGAAATCGCATATATTTCCTGTTGAATAAATTAACCTATTACAATTTATTAAAAAGTTGCAGAAAATCAAACTAAAATAGCCCCTTTACCAAACCTCCATCAACCGAAATTGTGGTTCCGGTAACATAGCTCGATCTCTCCGACGCGAGAAATACAATCATATTCGCGAGTTCTTCCGGCTTTCCATACCTTCCCACAGGAATTTCCGATGCATGTCTTGCCATATATTCCATGGTAGATATATTTTGAGCTTCCGATCGCGACCTGACAATTTCCTCCTGTCGTTTCGTCAGAATAAATCCCGGACAAACATTGTTTATCAGAATTCCGTGTTTTGAATACTGATTGCTTAATATTTTTGCTAAACCTAATATTCCCGGGCGGAGAGTAGAAGATATAATCAGATCGTCAAGCGGCTGCTTTGCGGTCAGCGATGTTATGTTAATTATTCTTCCCCAATTATTTTTTATCATGTGAGGAATTACTTTTCGCGACATCCTTATCAAACTCATCAATGTCAGGTTAACTCCATTCTGCCACATCTCATCTGTTAAACCTGAAAAATTTCCTACAGGCGGACCTCCTGCATTGTTTACTAATATGTGAATAGTTCCGAATTTATCAATCGTTTGCTCCACAACTCGATGAATATCTTCAACTTGATTGAGGTCTGCGATTAATTGAAAAACTTCTTTCCCTGTTTTATCCTTTATCTCCTCAGCCGCTTCCTCAAGGTCTTTTTTGTGACGCGCAATTATTACAACATTTGCCCCTTCTGCAGCTAATCCCAACGCTGCCGCTTTTCCAAGTCCTTGACTCGAAGCGCAAACTATCGCGACTTTATCTTTAAGACCTAAATCCATACTTGAATAAACCCCAAATTTGTATTTCAATTTTTTTTATTTTAAAATTTCAGTTATTCCGACACGTATCATCATTACTGCAATTGCGGCAAGGAATAATGAAGCGACTTTTGCAATCGCACGTGAACCCGCCTTACCCAATATTTTCAGGAACTGATCGGCAAACCTGAAAACCAGCCAAACAATAAACAGATTTATAATCACAGAAATAAAAGTCCAAAAATAACCATACGCATCGACAATTATGAGCATGGTTGTGAGCGCCGCAGGACCCATAGTCAGCGGAATTCCGATTGGTACAATTCCTACGCTCGATTCGGGATTTTTTCGGGCGGTATCACTTGAAAATAATAGATCGTTAATTGCAAGAACCAACAGAACAAGTCCTCCTGCAATTCTAAAATCATTCTCTGTAATACCTAAAAATGAAAATAACAATTTACCGCTGGCAAGAAAGGCAATCGATATAACTAGTGCGGTAAGTGTCGCGTCAATAATTAAGCGCCTCCTGCGTTGTTCGGTGATTCCTTCGGTCAGTCCGAGAAAAAGTGGAAGCGTGCCCAGTACATCTATGGCGACAAAGAGAGGAATAAACGCCAGAAGGAAGGTTTCAAACGGCGACATATTCTTTACTCAATAATAATACCTTGTTTTTCCAGACCGTCGCGGATGATTTTTGCTGCTTCAGTTTTAGAAACTAATAATCTTGATTCAGCTTCCATAATCGCACCTTCTAGATTTTTATTTCTTTCTTTTAACATAATAAAAACGTGATAACCAAGACGGTTTCTATCATTCGGCTCAACCGTCGGAACATCCTGAACGCTGTTGTATGCAATCTTTTCCAAGGTTTCGGGTGAGAATTCTTTTACCTTTGATGGTGGTTTAGTCGTCATTATAACCTCTATAAAATTTTAGTGAAATATACTAAATATTGAAGAAATTTAAAAGAAAGGAGGGATGATACAAGGGGGTAAGGAGAGATGGATTAATGGAGTGATGATATATTTAAAGATTAAAAGGTTTTGAGCCAATCCAAAGGATTCCTTCGGAAAGGCTCCCGCCTGTTGGACGGGCAGGCATGTGCCTCAGACACAAAAGATTGAAAAGATTGGAATGATTGAATAATTGCAATAATTCAATGATTCAACGAGCGTAGGATTGACGAGTCTGACTAAACACCACGTAAACTTTACCACCGTCAGGATTAATTCTTATTATAATCTCAATATCCTGAAAATTCCCGCTTATGAATGTATTGTCTTCCGATAAAACGGAATCAATTGCCGCAATCGAAGAATCGAACCAGGAAACCGGCTCATCATATCGCGGAAAGGAACAATGCATTATGTGCCTTGCTATTGACATAAACATAGAGTCGGGATAGCCTGATGAACTGGTAAGCATGACCCCGCTCTGAAAAAATTCTAATTGTATCAGATTATCTAAATCCCTATAAACAGGAGTGATTACAGGGACTTGGTCCCCTTTATTGTCATCGATTATATTTTCTGAATTATCAACAGCCCGGAGTAATACCGGGATACAATTGATCAGTTTTTTCTCTGAAAGTTCCGACTGAGCCTGAGCTGATAAATTGCTTATGAACATAACTATGATCGCTATACAAATTTTCCTTGCTGTTTTATTTGCTGACATATGTATATATTGTCAATCAGGTTTTTATAAGTATCATTAAACTTTTTTCATTACTATGAAATATAAAAATATTTTTTACACTTTCGAAAGCAGATAACTCTTCAAGTTGTCCTTAAAAATTCGCCTGTCAAATTTCAGGGCATGTTCCCGTATCGTCTGCTTATTAAATTTAGTTTTTTTGAACTTTTCTACTGCTCGTATCAAGCTTTCTTTAGATTGTTGTTGGAAAAATATCCCTGTCCGCAGCTCTTCCGACTCGATCACAGTCTCCAGCGCTCCTCCTTTACCAAATGCAATCACCGGCTTACCGGATGCCATTGCTTCCAGCGGAACTATCCCAAAATCCTCTTCACCAGGAAAAATCAGCGCCCGGCAGTTAGCATAATAATCCCTCAGCAGATCGTCGCCAATCCATCCGTGATATTCGATATTCGGTTTCGACATTTTCTTTAATTTTTCCGTTTCACTACCAACACCTACAATGACAAGACTTTCACCCGATTCATTGAATGCATCCACAGCAATGTCGATTCTCTTATATGGAACTAACGCTGAAACAATTAAAAAATAATCCCCTGCAACATCGGAAACCTCAAACCTTCCGGCATCGACCGGAGGATAAATTACATCCGCATCTCTTTTATATATTCTTCCAATCCGCTCTTTGACATTATTCGAGTTTGCAATAAAATAATTTACACGCTCACTCGACTTAATGTCCCAATTTTGCAGGTACCGTCTGAAAAATTTCATCGCCGTTCTCGAAACAAATCCTGACCTCTCTTCCCCGAAATAATTCTCATACTGATCCCAAACGTAGCGCATCGGTGTATGACAGTAGCAGATATGCAGAGCATCCTTTCTGACTTTTACACCCTTTGCAACCGCATGGCTGCTCGATATCACTAAATCGTACTCCGATAAATTAAATTTTTCAATAGCGTAAGGCATTAACGGTAAATAATATTGGTAGCGAGTATTGCTCTTCGGAAATTTCTGTATGATCGAAGTTTCAATTTTTAATTTTTCAATAGTCCCGGAAACACTCCCCCTATTATGCACTAGAGTAAAAATATTTGCTTCAGGAAAAATTTCGCATACTACTTCCAGAACTTTTTCTCCGCCACGCATGCCCGTCAGCCAATCGTGAATAATTGCCGTTTTATATTTATTTTTCATAATTCTAATCGAAAATATACAAAGTTTGGGCAGATATTCAAAAAAGAGTTTTCTTCAATTTTTTGTTTATAATATTTCCTTGCTTCAATCACCTGCGCTATGTATATTTATCAAAAATTATTATACAATAAATGACACTCTTTTTCATAATAATCTTAGTTCTTTTCATCTTCCTTCTAACGGTGACGCTTGTACTGTTTTTAATCGGTCCAACAATCCTGCTCCAACCGGTAAAACGGAAATCCGAATTTTATAAAAGATTAAACCATCCGACCAATCCGAATGAGCTGGGTTTAGAGTATGAAGAGATTAATATTATTACCCGCGACGGAATCAAACTCAACAGTTGGCTGGTAAAGTGTGAGCCGGATGCAAAAGGGACAATTGTATATCTTCACGGAGTCGGGGATTGTAAAATTACCGGACTTCCATTCACGAAACTATTTCACGATAACGGATTTAACATACTTCTTTATGATTTGCGCCAACATGGAGAGAGCGATGGGAAATTCTGCACTTACGGATATTATGAAAAATACGATCTGGTGAGTGTTTTGAATTATCTTGAGTCAAGAAAAGATGTCCTCGCAAAAAACATCGGCGTTTTCGGCACATCTATGGGAGGAGCCATCGCAATACAAACGGCTGGCATCGACAAACGAATTAAAGCGATCGCCTCTGAAAACTCGTTTGCAACTCTCAGATCTATTTTCGATGACTACCAGAAACGCCTCATCAAAATCCCGTTTCATTACCTGCGCAACATCGTAATTAAAAGATCTGAACTGATGGCAAATTTTAAAGCAGGCGAAGTTTCTCCCTTAAAGCTTGTATCTGAAATACATATTCCGATTCTGATAATTTATGCAAAACTGGATAAGCATATAAATTATTTAAATTCGATAAAACTTTTCGAGAATACAGACGATCCGAAAGAGCTTTACCCAATTGAAGAAGCATCGCACAACAACGCGTGGGAAATCGGAGGAAAAGCCTATCACAACAAATTACTGGAGTTTTTCAATAAAAATCTTGCATGAAAAAAATAATAATTTTTATTTTTTTAATTGCTCTGACTAGCACTTCAAACTCACAGACTGAGTTTTCACAGGAAAATGCCGAAAGATATTTACGAAAACTAACCGTTGATATCGGACCGCGACCGATGGGATCACCCGCCGAACAACAAGCGCTCGCATTCGCTGTTGAAAAATTCGGAACATTCGGATGCGATTCCGCCTATGTAATGCCGATGACGTACACAAATCGTTTTAATACATCAAGCGATATTGCTGTCGGAATTAAAAAGGGAAAATCGAATCGTATAATTGTCATAGGCGGACACATTGATACAAATGGTCCTGAAATTCCCGGCGCTGACGATAACGGTTCAGGCGCGGCGGTTGTTTTGGAGGCAGCACGCGTTCTCTGCACAAAAGATTTACAGTCGACATTCGTTTTTACACTTTTCGGCGGAGAGGAACAGGGACTTTGCGGGTCTGAATATTTTGTCGATTTCTTCCCCCACATCGAGAGCGTCATGTTAATGTTGCAGATTGATATGGCAAACGGTTTAGGTAAAATTGAAATCGACACGGATACATACGGTAAAAGCTCGCCAAAATGGCTTGTTAAGGCAGCAATTGAGGAATTCTATGACGCAGGTTATGAGCACTTAAGTTATTCAACACATGCCCAGTCGATAAACAATCTCGGTAAAAAGAGTGCAGGCTCCGACCATCAGCCCTTTCTGGATGCGGGAATCCCGGCAATCGCGTTTATCACAGATATTTCAAAACCTATTCACACGCCACAAGATAATATTTCAAATTTTGACCCGCGCGGATTAAAGCGTTCAGGAGATGTCGTTATAAAACTTGCCGAACGATTTGATAACGGAGTGCCAACCCGACAAACGGATAATTACCGGCTTTTTCTGATCGGTAAAACTCCTGTCTTTTTTTCCATCTGGATGTTAAAAATATTTATTATCCTTTCCGTGTTAACGGGAATTATAAGTATGATTATTATCCATAAGCGAAGAGTTAAGTATAGCATACTGCCTCCAGTTGATTCCTTAACCAATCCCGCACCGTTGCGAAGAAAGTGGTCCGGCGTTAAGATGATTTTATTTGTAATTATCCCTGTTATTTTTTTTACTTTCGCACCGGATATTATGGGACTGATTAAGAATTTACGGTTTCCCTGGACATCGGATATATATCTCTATCTGTATTATTCAATCATTTTCGGGCTGGCAGGATTGTGGATTTCATCTTTTATTGAAAAAAAACTTAGACTCTCGATTTGTCCTTATGTTTTATTTTGCAGATCAGCTTTGATCTTGCTCGTTTATCTCATTGGGCTTAGCCTGATCGATTCAAACGTTGCTGTTTATCCGGCCTCCGCATTATTATTAGTTTCACTTTCAGTTGTATTACGCAATCAGATTTTAAAATTTGCACTTCTATTGTTATCCCCCGCCTTGATGTTTCGGCTGATATTTTCTGAATGGTACCCCCTCATCAAAAGAACTCCCATTTTGTTGTCGGATGGAAATGTCGAGATTATATTGAAAATCGGAAATGCTCTTGCATTGTTTGTTGTTGTAATACCTTTTTTCTTTGCATTTGCAGCAGTTTACAGAGAAACACCTTTACTCAAACTCATGTTTGATGTTTTCAGAAAACCTAAATTTTTATTTCTCATTCTCATTACAGAAATTTTGTTTTCAATTTACCTGTTTGTTACACCCTCGTATTCTGATGAATGGTTCAGGACCGTGAAGGTAACACAGAGTTACAATTTTGACGATGATGAATTCAAAATTAATTTAAAAAGCTCCGAATACCTGAATGATATCAAAATAAAGCACGCTTACGGTGACACCGTACTCACAGGAAAAATTAATTTTGCGAAAATACCGCATGAAATCATTCCTGCTAATCTCCTTTTCGATTCTGCCTCAATAAATATTCAGAGGAATATTTCGAAAAGGAGAAAAGGAGACACGACGTATTTTGACGTGAACATTTTGCTCACTTCAATAGACAGTCCTTATATGTTGGAAATTACCTATAAGGGAAATCAGGGTTACGTTGCGGGTTTTAATACAGAATATAAATTCACACAAAGTGAGAGTAATACAGAATTGAAGTGGTATTCCTTTTCAGAAATGCCATTAAAAATACCTGTAAATTTTTTTGTTACAGGAAGCGATACAATAAAAGAGAGGATTGAAATTACCTATTCCGATTTATTTTACCCGATAGCATTCGAGAGGGAAAAAACAAATTTTATAAAACGCTCAATCGTAAATCAGAATTTTAAATATTTTAATGATTAAAGAGTGAGATTGAAATAAATCTTTTATTTAGGAATACGGGTTATTAAAAATGAACCCTCTCATCTCATTTTCAATTTTTTATATATAATTTTTGATTTTCTTTTGTGCCGGAGGCGGGTTTACCCAACGGAGGTTTCTAGTTTAATTTCATGTGCCGGAGGCGGGCTTGTCCGCCGCAGGTATTATATTTCAGTGTATCAACGGTGGCACATCCGACTATGTGCCCTTGCCGGATCCGCAAGAGTCCTTATTACTTAACTTTTTTTCAATCGTAAAGCTAAGTTATTTCGGGAGTGCCGGAGGCGGGAGTTGAACCCGCATGCCCTTGCAAGCGCCGCGCCCTGAACACGGTGTGTCTGCCAGTTCCACCACTCCGGCTGAAGTTACACAAAAAAGATACAAAACAGATTTATAAATTCAAAACCTTTAATTACCCTGCTTCATCTCGTCAAACACTAATGCAGAGATATCGCTGAGTACAGATGGAAGAGTTTCGTAATCGTTTCCGCGCGTCATCACTCCCAGTAAATAAGGGTTATTCTCCAGGTAAATAATACCAATCTCGTGAAGCTGCTTCTCTTCATTAACGCCCCTCTCTCCGAATTTATGCACAACCGGAACATTCTTATCAATGCTGTTCAGTATCCCGGTTTTAAATGATGTTTTGCTTAATAAAGTTAGCGCTGATTCTGATGACGCCTTATTAAGGTATGAGGAGTTAAAGAGTATCCTCAAGAATTTTGAAACTTCCGTGATCGTCATCGGATGATCCTGTTCATTCAGATCGGGTTCTCTCAGATTCAGGTCAGAATATAATTTTCTATATGTGGCCATATTTAAATTGTTCATCAAAAGTACGGTCGCGTCATTGTCGGAGTGAACGATCATTTGGTACAGAAGATCCTCCACCGAATAAAATTTTCCGGGAGTCAGCTTGTTGTCGACAAAATTGGGTTTCACAATAACAGTATAATGATCTTCAAAAAACAACTTTTTTTTCAGCAGCGCGGAATTAGCTTCAGCATCCTTTAAATATGAAATTAACAATCCAACTTTCAACAGACTTCCCGGAGAGTATATTTCATCGCTGTTGATTGTAAACCAACCTCCGTCTTTAAATTTTCTTACATAAACCGAAGCCGAGCTTAAAACACCTCTTGCTTTCATCAATTCAATATACCTGTTTACGTTCGACTTCAAAATTAACAGATGGTCATCTTCATAATTTATATCCGCCAGGAGTAGGGGGCGAATAAATTTAAAGTTAGTTTCCCTCAATTGATCGAGTTCAGGATGAATATATGAGTGATTTTGGATATCATTTTCGTCGAACAGTGACGGTCCTGCGATATACCAGACGCATCCGTTCAGAACGATAAACATGAGAAACATATACAATGGAATTTTTTTCTTAAATATCGATAAATATCTGAGCATAATAATTACAAATGTCTAATTTTTAATGTATCAGTTAGACTTATGGCAGCAGAATTGGTTTAATGAAATAACGGTGATTGAGAAAGGTTTGATTTCAAAACTTGGAAAAACTCTGTTAAAAAGCTGCACAACAAATCAATGAACTTACTTAAAAACCGTTCTCCCCGTTCACGATGGGACAGGAGATATTAAAAACGGTATAAACTTAGTAGGCCCGGCGCGAATCGAACGCACAACCCTCAGCTTAGAAGGCTGATGCTCTATCCTGTTGAGCTACGGGCCCAAATCAATTGCCAATTAACAATGAACAGTGAACAATCTGTTACTCAGCAATAATTTCGGAAAAAGATAATAAATATTGATGAGATTTGCAAAAGTAACTTTAAAAAGCGGAAATCCATATCTAAAAACAGAATGGTAGAAGTAAATATAGAATTCATGTAACTGATTTTTTCAATTATCATTTACTTTTTGCCTTGTTATCTACCGATTCATAGATAACTATTTAATTCGCCGATTTCCGGTTGGAAATATTTATTCTTCAGCAAACTTTTTTACAGCATCGAAGAATTTTACGATTGCTTTAGCTTTTGTTTTACCAAACGTAAACCAGTGCCACGCTGTATCGGGTGAAGGATCGTCAACTATCGGTAGGCGGATTGTCGGCTTTCCTT
>CAYTID010000014.1:0-38472 GCA_964437735.1 uncultured Ignavibacteriaceae bacterium
AATAAATCCGCCGCCTACGATTAAGGAGACGATAATCACCGAAGCGGCAATTTTTTTGCCTAATGTAGGGAAAATATTTTCAAGAACTCTTTTCATAAAATACATACACTAATCAGTTACTAAAGTGTCCATAAATTATGCCAAATTATGAAAAATTAAATAAGTTGCGAAAACAAATCAAAATGAGCGCAATTTAGTTGCTCCGGGCAATTAATAGACTTATTTTGATCTCAGGTTTGAAAATTGCAATAGCAAAAATTATGAAAATTAGGAAAATTTGCTTTGAGCATTTTTGCCACACCCTGGTTTTATTAGCCCCCTTCTACACATTTTTCCTCATTGATCAAATATCTTTAAGTGATAAAAAATTATTTTGAGGCGATAAATCGAATTTTAATTAATACTCTTATATTTCCAACGATATACAATAATTGCATAGTATTGTATGTGTTCACAATTTTTCTTACCTTTGCTTAATAAATTTCGGATAAATACTTATTTTGACGCGTGGTTATATGCTCAGGATATTTTTTTTAAAAAACTAAAATAATGTATATGAAAATTTTTCTACCTGTCGCAATCATAATGTTGGGATTTTCCCTGATTCCTTCATGCAAAGATGAGTCCGGGGATGTTTCCGATATTGTATTTCCCGATACCGGAAGTGTCAGTTATACAAAACATGTTCAACCTCTGTTTGATCGTGCATGCGCTTTTATCGGATGTCATGGAGACGACACAAAAGTACAACGTGGATTTAGTTTGACTGATTATGGAAATTTCATGACAGGCGCACACACTCAAATAGTTTTTCAAGGTAACCCCGACCAAAGCCCGCTGATATTACGAATAGAAGGTAAAATGGGAATACGTATGCCGTTGGATCGTCCCCCGTTAAACCAAAACCAAATAAAAGGTTTACGGAGATGGGTTATTCAAGGAGCGCCACAAAATTAATTTTTATTTAAGTGACAAGGTGTTTCGCCATATTTCAAATGATAACCACCAGTCAATTTTACTCGACAAATTTTTATTTCCACGATAATATTCCTCAATTTGTCTTGATAGTTCAGTATAATTATATGCAGAATAATTTTTCACAGACGCAGAATTGATTGTATCAAAAATAAATTCCTTCATTAATTCAAGAAATATATGCACAGAAAGATTTTTATATCCTATGCCCAATTTTGATTTTAACCTCGTCCAAATATATATTTCCGGACTCCTCATATTGAATGGATGCGTTTGTGTCCCTCTCACTATCGGATATTTTGTTAAAGATAGTGTGTACTTTTTTATGAAATTTCTGAACAGCTTCCCGTGATTTCTTTCCTTAACAGGAATATTAAAGACATTGTTTATCATAGTCGGTTGAGCCAGCGGCATAAAATTCAGAATCTGATGATCGAGTCGACTCTGTTCAAAGGCTCCCCAATTAGGAAGTCTGGTACGAATAGCAAACAATTCCAGAAAATTTTCATCACCCAATTCTTTTATGGAAGGTAAAGTAGAATATATTTCGTTTATCTGTTTATGTATTCCATTTTGCATCAGCAATGCAGTATCAGTATTAAATATTTCCCCCCTATCAACCTTCAGAAATGGTAACAGCCTAACAGGATCACCGCTTCTCAATTCTTTCTTTCCTCTGTAAATAATAACGTTGTGGTGAATTCTTCTGAAAATCTCTCCAAATCCCCCATCTATCAAAATTTTTCCATTTGCTCTTAAATTTGAGAAATGCCGCAACTTCAAGATTGATGAAGCCGGTTCATTTATACACGCATGGCTTTCGTAATCCCATAACAATTTAGCACACTCACCTGTGGTGGGATATGGTTCATCCAAATGAGTAAAAGAATTATTTAGATTTTCTGCATCAATAATCTGTCGAGCTATTTTTGTGTCAGGGTGTTCAGAGCGCCCCCAATTGTGTATTGAAACATTTTTTTTGTTATGTCTAAACAAAGACAATAAAAATCGTGAATCTAATCCGCCTGATAAACCAAAAGAAATATCTTCGTCCTTTATCCCCGTCGGATTAACGTAGGCAGATACCAAATTCTCGAATGAAGGCGAGGAAAAGTTTGATATTTCCGGTTTCCAAAAATCAGTTTGTACCGATACACTTTTAGGATTACAAACTGCCCGTCCACCAGGAGGCAAGCGCTTAATTCCTTTTATAAAACTATCGAATGTTAATTGATTATATAACATCCATCTCGGTCCGAATGCTTCAAAGTCTAATTCGGGAGATTTGATAAGCTTTGCTAACCAATCGAGTCGTGTGGAAAACGCCGTACCATTTAGGCATTCACAATAGTAAAATGTTCTCAATCCCAATTGGTCGTTAAAAATTTCAATATTCTGTTCGTTCCATCGGACAATAACAAAATGACCGTCGATATTTTTAAATTCAGGATTTCTTTTAGAAAGAATATTTTCCCAATCTTCTGATGATAAAAATGAAACATTATTTGAATTAAGCTTGATCCCAAGACCTGTGACGATCCAGCCGCTTTTATAGGAAAAATCTTTGCCGCTAACTGAGTCGGCAGACAGACATGTTTCATCAATACCTCCGGCTGTAATGTAATATTTATCCGATTTATATTCATGCAATGGATTGGCATGAATTGGCTTGAACTTTTTTTCTATTCCCTCGGATATATCTGGGCCTATGTAGCCAAATATCCAACTCATATTTTTATTCTCCCTTTAAAGTATGGGTATTCGGAACATTCAAGAGGTTACCAGGTGAGGAGGTTGAACATATTTCTTTATGACAGGCTTTGGTGAAACTCTTTTTTCAAATTCATGTCGGAATTTTTTTATAACACTCTGTACAGGCCATGCAGCTGCATCGCCGAGTGCGCAGATTGTATTTCCTTCGATATTGTTAGCGACATTCAGCAATAAATCAATATCTTCCATCTTTCCCTCTCTGCGGACAAACCGATCGACAATTTTTTCCATCCATCCGCAGCCTTCGCGACAAGGTGTGCATTGTCCGCATGACTCATGATGATAAAAGTGGGTAATCCGTTTCAATACTTTTAAAACATCGGTATCTTCATCCATCACAATTACACCACCTGTACCGATGGCTGATCCTGCCGACTTCAACGAGTCCAAATCCATTTTAACACCATCGAGTTCTTCACCAAGTAACCACTGAACAGAAGAACCTCCCGGAATTACTGCTTTAATTTTTTTATCACCACGTACGCCCCCGGCATAGTTATAAATCAGATCTGTGAGTAAAACGCCCGTGGGAAGCTCGAATACTCCGGGTTTATTTACATGTCCGCTAACACCGAATAAAATTGTTCCGGGATGTGTGGGGGTCCCGATTTTCGAAAACCATTCACCGCCACTTAAAACAATTGACGGTACACACGAAAGTGTTTCAATATTGTTCACATTGGTGGGATTTCCCCATAAACCGGATTGAGCAGGAAATGGAGGCTTTACTCGGGGATATCCTCTATCGCCTTCGATTGAATTCATCAGAGACGACTCTTCACCGCAAATATATGCACCGGCTCCCCTGTGGATATAAATATCTGTGCTGAAATTTTTATTTAAAATATTTGTACCGATATAATTTTTAGAATATGCCTCATCAATTGCTGTTTGAAGTATATCAATCCATTTTTTATATTCGCCGCGAATGTATACAAATGTCGCCTTAACCCCCATTGCATAACTCGCAATCAGACAACCCTCGATAAATAAATGTGGATTAAATTCAAATATCTGTCTGTCCTTAAACGTTCCGGGCTCACCCTCGTCGCCGTTTGCGCATAAATATTTTGGCTTGTCAGAAGTCTTCGGCATGAAACTCCATTTTAAACCGGTCGGGAACGCAGCTCCGCCTCTGCCGCGCAAACCTGATTTTTTTACTTCATTAATAATTTCATCGGGCTGCATATTAAAGGATTTTTTTAAAGCAGAATATCCATTATTCTGTTCATAAATCTCAATTTTATGAAGATCAGGAATTTCCGGAAGGAGTATTTTTATTGAATTTTCTGACATACTATTTTAAATTATCAATAAGTTGATCGATTTTTTCTATTGTGAGATTTTCATAATAATCATCATTAATTTGAGCTACCGGAGCAGTACCGCATGAACCAAGGCACTCAACTTCTGAAACCGTAAATTTGCCGTCGCCGGTAATTTCGTTTTTCCGAGTATTTAGCTTAGCACAAAAATGCTCGACGAGTTTCTCTGATCCGAGTATTTGACAAGAAATATTCGTGCATACCTGGATCTTAAATTTACCGACAGGTTTTTTATTGTACATTGTGTAAAATGTTGCAACTCCGTAAACATGGCTGTACGGAGTATTTAATAACTTACCAATGTATTTCATAAGATCGGTTGAAATCCAGCCGAATTGTTCCTGTGCGATCCAAAGAGCCGGCAGTGTGAGCGATTTTGTATCAGGATACCTGTTTTTAAGTTCTTCTATCTTCTTAATGTTTTCTTCTGTGAACATTCTATCTAAGTTTAGTTTATTTATCTGCTTCACCCATAACAGGGTCGATGCTTCCGATAATCGCAACAACATCAGAAACAAGGTGACCTTTTAATAAGACAGGCAAGGCTTGAATATTAATAAATGATGGTGAGTGAATTTTTAATCTCCAAGGAGCTCCGTCCCCCAGACTGGAAATATAAAAACCAAGCTCTCCTTTAGAACTTTCAACTGCCTGATAGATTTCTCCGACCGGTGGTTCGATTCCAAAATTTATCAACATGAAATCATGAATTAATTCTTCCATCTTTCCGTAAATTTTTTCCTTGCTTGGAAGTACTTTTTTCGGAAGGGCAGCATTTATCGGACCGGATGGTAATTGTTTTATAGCTTGCCGAATAATTTTGGAGCTTTCTTTCATTTCCTCAAGCCTGATATAGAATCTTGCAAGCGAATCTCCATCATTGTAAACCGGAACATTAAAATCCATTTCCGGGTAGACTAAGTAAGGTTGATCGCGTCTTAAATCATGTGCAACACCTGACGCTCTAAGATTCGGACCGGTCAATCCCATTGCGATAGCTTTTTCTTTTGAAATTACGCCGACCTTTTCACATCTCTGTATAAATATCCGGTTATTTAATAAAAGTCTTTCAATTTCATCTAATTTCTCAGGGAATTGATCGAGGAAATCTGATAACATATTTAAAGCTTCATCAGTCATATCCTGAGCCAAACCGCCTATCCGTGTATAACTCGTTGTAAACCGAACTCCGGTAAATACATCCTGAATATCCTGCAATTTTTCACGTTCTCTGAAACCCCATAATAAAACAGTTAATGCACCGACATCCATTGCCGTCGATCCGGTGGCAACGAGATGTGACATTATTCGTGCCATTTCACTGATTATAACACGAATATATTTCGCTCTGACCGGAACTTCGATCCCCGCTAATTTTTCGACTGCCAGAACATATGCAACATTATTTGAAAGCGGAGAAAGATAATCGAGTCTGTCAGTATGTGGAATGAATTCGTGGTAGTTCATATTTTCTGCAAGCTTCTCGTAACCACGATGCAGATATCCTACTTCCGGCACAGTTCCAAGAATAGTTTCACCATTCAATCTGATCAATAACCGTAACACTCCATGCGTCGCCGGATGCTGCGGTCCCATGTTGAGTATCATATCATTTTCGAGAGGATCGTCAAAATAGACGCTGACATCCTGATTCTCCAATGATTCTAATATTTTTGTTTTTTTTATTTCGCTTGTAATTTCGGTCATAAACTTTTTATTTCCTAGGAATTGGAATTGATGCAGGAATACCCATTAATGGAAATTCTTTTCGAAGTGGAAAATATTCGAAATCTTCCGGCATATAAATTCTTCGCAGATCGGGGTGTCCGTCGAAAATAATTCCCAACATATCATAGGTTTCTCTTTCGGGCCAGTTTGCTCCGGGCCAGACTTCGACAACTGAATTTACATGAAGATCATTTTCCTGAAGCCTTGTTTTCAGCATAAGTCTGAAATTATTTTTGAGAGAATAGAGATTATAAACAATTTCATAACGATATTCAGGACGATTGTAATCTACACCAATAACATCCCTGCAACTTGAAAAATTAAGATCTATATCATCCCTCAGAAAAAAACAAATATTCGGAATATTTTCTTTCGAAACTGTTATAGTGAGATCACCGCGGAATTCTTCAGTTGTGAGAACAATACTTCCGAATTTTTGTTGAAGTTTTTCAATTAATATGTCTTTAAAATTTTCCATGCAATATTAATCTTCTATCAGTATTTTTTTTGATTTATTAGAAGTTTCGCCTTTTGCTATTTTCTCCTGAAGTTCGATAAGGGCTTTTAAGACTGCATCGGGTCGTGGAGGACAACCGGCGACATAAATATCCACTGGCAAAAATAAATCGATTCCTTGTACTACCGAGTAGCTACGATACATCCCGCCTGTAGATGCACAAGCGCCCATAGAAAGAACCCATTTTGGTTCAGGCATCTGGTCATAAATTTTTTTGACTACTTTAGCCATTTTATACGTTACAGTTCCGGCAACGATCATCAGATCAGATTGGCGCGGAGAAAATCTGAAAACTTCTGAACCAAAACGTGATACGTCGAATCTCGGTCCGGCGAACGACATCATCTCGATAGCACAGCATGAAATTCCCATAGGCATGGGCCAGAGAGAATTTTTCCGCGACCAGTTCAGTAATTCATCCAGTTTTGTGGTAAAATATCCTTCTCGTTCGACTAATCCCATTTTAAAGCGCCTTTCTTCCAAATGTAATAGAAACCTATTAATAAGATTCCTAAAAAAACAAGCATTTCGATAAAACCGAACATCCCAAGGCTGCGGAAATTGACTGCCCATGGATACAAAAAAACAATTTCTATATCAAAAATTATAAAGAATACAGCTATTAAGAAAAATTTTACAGAAAATCTTTCATGTGCAGTCCGTACTGGTTCCATACCACTTTCGTAAGTGGTCATCTTTTCTTCAGAAGGTCGTTTCGGACCAAACCATTCATTCACCCTTGTCATCACAAGTCCGAAAACTATGGCAATAGCAATAATAATTCCGATAGGTAAATAATTTTCAATCATAAATTGTTTATAAATTTTGTTTGAAATTTATTGAAAATAAAACTGAAAGTCAAACTTATTGTTTTTCTGTAACTATAATAAATCAATAAATTCCTCTCTGTCTCTGATCAATTCCCATTTATTCCCGTCAATTAATATTTCTGCCGCCCGAAGTCTGCCGTTGTAATTCGATGCAAGAACATAACCATATGCACCAGTACACATGATCGCTAATTTGTCCCCTCTATCGACTATCGATACATTTCTGTCCAATCCGAAAAAATCACCACTTTCACATAACGGACCGACAATATCTACTTTTTCCGTTTCCGAAGATTTTATTCTTAACGGGCTTATCTGATGGTATGAACCGTACAGACTTGGTCTAAGCAAATCATTCATTCCCGCATCAACGATAATGAAAGTTTTTCCGGCATTATTTTTTCGCTGTATGACTTCCGTTACCAAAATTCCCGCATGAGCAATTATTGAACGACCAGGCTGTATCAAAACCATGCAATTGGATTTTTTTAATACCGGTAACGCACTTTCAATAAGTGTTACGGTAGTAAATTTTGTATCGGGACGTTCATCATCAACCGGTAACCATGGGTGAGATACAAAATCATGATACTGGACACCAAATCCTCCTCCAAAATTCAATTGTAACAATTCTATACCTTTTCCTCTCAGTTCATTTACCAAATCCACTGCTTCTTCTGCGGCATGGACAAATATTTCCGGATGAGTGATCTGCGAACCGATATGAGTATGAATTCCTAAAACTTTTATATTCGACAGTTTTCTTGATTCATTTATTATATCAAACACATTCGACCGCTCTACCCCGAATTTATTGTGTTTTTTGCCGGTTGAAATATAAGGATGGGTCTTTGCTTCTATATCGAAATTTACCCTCAATAATACGTGAGGATACTTTTGAAGCCTTCCGGAAATTTCATTAATGATTGAAATTTCTTCTGCAGATTCACAATTAAATGCCATAATATTATTTTGAAGGGCATATTCGATTTCATCATCACGCTTACCTACCCCTGTATAAGTAATTTTTTCGGGTGCAAAACCAGCCTTCAATGCCAAAAATAATTCTCCCGAAGAACCGATATCAGCACCAAGTCCTTCAGCGGCAATAATTTTCAAGATGTTAATATTTGAATTTGCCTTAACAGCATAGCAAGAAAGATGGTTAAGACCGCCAAAAGAATTTTCAACTGCACGGCAATGATCGATAACGGATTGTTTACTGTATATGTATAAGGGTGTACCGAATTCTTCGACAGGATTATCTAACCGGGTGTTTTCACACCACAACATATCATCTATGTATTTGAATTCATGCATATGAATTAATTATTCTTTCCAAACAATTCATCATGCAACACTTTTACGGCATTATTGATATCTTTATCATCAATAACAAGCGTTAAATTAATTTCAGAGGCTCCCTGTGAAATCATTTCAATGTTAATATTCGAATTAGCGAGTGATTTAAAAATTCTTGCAGCCATCCCGTGAGTTTGTTTTATTCCCTCACCTACGATACAAACAATTGCTTTGTTTTTTACAATTTTTATATCGCCTATATTTTCGAGCTCCTCAGTTATTGCATCCAAACCTTCATCATTATCAAGTGTAAGCGAAACACTCACTTCGGAAGTTGAGACAACATCTATGCTTATTTCATGGTCAGCAAATATCGAAAACAGTTTTGCCAAAAAGCCGTGAGCAAGCAACATTCGAGACGATGTAACATTGACTACGCTGATTCCACTTTTTGAGGCAATGGATTTAACAATACAGCTATCGTCGGATGCGGGATTTTTCAGTATTAAAGTTCCTTCGATCTCGGGTTTGCGGGAATTTAATATTCTGACCGGAATATTTTTTTGGACAGCCGGAAATATTGTATTCGGATGAAGAACTTTTGCCCCAAAATATGCTAACTCAGATGCTTCATCAAAACTTATTTCTTTAATAAGTTTTGCTTCAGGTATTATGCGAGGATCCGCACTCATCATACCATCCACATCGGTCCAAATTTGTATATTTTCAGCATTTAAAACAGAACCGATTATCGCAGCGCTGAAATCAGATCCCCCGCGTCCGATCGTAGTTGTAATACCTTCTTCAGTAGATCCTATAAAACCCTGTGTAATAATTATACGATCCGATTCCAAGATCGGTAATAAAATTTCATTTGCTCTTTTATTTATCTTTTCGGTTATCGGACGTGCTGCGCCGTAATTAGTATCAGTAATCATAACCTCACGGATATCGACCAAGTGTGCATTTATCCCTGCATTTTCCATTGCTGCATGTATTATTAAGGACGATAATCTCTCGCCATAACTTGTGAATGTATCAAGAGAGCGGTCCGAAAGTTCACCGATCAGGTAAACTCCGCGCACCAGATTTCTTAATTCTTGAAAAATATCATCAATGATTTCAGAGACGGTATCATATCTTTCCTGAATTAACAATTCCTCAGCAATGTTTTTATGCCGATTTCTCAACCTATCTAAAATATTCAGCGACTTATCTTTATCGCCAATCTTAACTGTTTGTGCACTCTTTATTAAATCGTTTGTCACGCCCGAACATGCTGAAACAAAAACAATAATATTTTTTGAAGGTTCTTTCTTCACGATATCAATTACGCGTTTGATAGCAACTGCATTCTCGACTGAAGTACCTCCGAATTTCATTACTACCATCTAAAAAATCCTTGTATAATTATAAATTTTCAAAAATAAAATCTGTTATTGTTTTGTATAAATGCAACCGTATTATGCCTGTTCCAATACCATGATGCCCGTTCGGATAAAGCATCATCGAAAATCTTTTCCCTTGCTTTTGTAATTCATCAGCCAGCATAATCGTATTATGAATGTGTACATTGTCGTCTGCCGTTCCATGTATAAGAAGTAAATTACCATTTAATTTTTCCGCATATGGAAGGGTCGAGCTTTCTTTATAACCTTCCGGATTCAATTCGGGAGTTTGCATATATCGTTCGGTATAGATTGTATCATAATATTTCCAGTCCACAACCGATGCTGATGCAATTGCTGTTTTGAATATATCGTTTCCCGTCAAGATTGATTTGCACGCCATATATCCGCCGTAACTTGCCCCCCAGATTCCTATGCGACGGCTGTCAACATAGGGAAGAGATGAAAGAAATTTAGCCCCTTCTATCTGATCGTAAGTTTCCCATTTCCCCAGATTTTTATAAACTATTTTCTTAAAATTTTTCCCCCTGGCACCTGTACCTCTGCCGTCGATACTTGCTATTATATAACCCTTCCGGGATAGATAAGTATACCAAAGAATATTCCGCTCCCATTCATTCAATACAGTTTGTGAACCGGGTCCGCCATATACATAAATTAGTACCGGATATTTCATGTCAGGATTAAAATTTACAGGTTTAATCATCCAGGCATTTAAATCAACACCGTCTGAAGTTTTAAAACTAAAAATTTCTTTCTTCGGTTTTTCAAGTGCATCATATTCGATGTTTGTATTTTCTTCAATAACGCGGAGGAAATTTCCGTTATTATCATGTAATGATATTTTTGAACGATGATTTACGTTTGAATAGGTATCGATGTAAACCGAATGATCAGGTGAAATATTTACATAATGGGTGCCTGTTTCTAAAGATATCCTTTTAAAAATTTTACCCTTAAAATTAATTTTATAAAGATGTTTTTCAGTGGGAGATTTTTCACTTGCAGTAAAATAAATAATTCCTTTTTGTTCGTCCACACCGGCTAAGGATAATACATCCCAACTCCCTCTTGTAATTTGTTTATATTTACCGTCAAGTGTGTACAAATATAAATGATTAAATCCGTCTCTTTCCGATGACCATATAAATCTACCGTCATGTAATTGATGAAAAGCCGCATCTTCAATATTCAACCAAGTATCCGACTTTTCAGAGAAAATAATTTTAGATTTCCCCGTAAAGATATCCGATGATAACAATTCAAAAATATTCTGAAGTCGGTTAACCCTATAAATTAAGATTTTGTCGCCTGAAACAGACCATTTAATGTTAGGGATATATATATCAGTATTATCACCAATGTCCATCCAAACAAGTTTATTAGTTTCGATGGAAATGACACCCACACGTGCGATAGAATTTGTCTCTCCTGATTTAGGATATCTCATTGTTTCAATTTTTTGTGAGTCTGTTGAATATTTAACAATCGGGACTTCAGGAACTTTGCTTTGATCAAGCTGCCAGAATGCGATATGCTTTCCATCGTGCGACCAATGCCAACCGTCTATGATTCCCCATTCTTCTTCATACACCCAGTCGAAGTTTCCGTTGAGAACAGTTTTTGAGCCATCAAAAGTCAGTTGTGTCAAAGCTCTAGAAAGTAAATCCACGACAAAAAGATTATTTTCACGCACAAATCCAATTTTCTTACTGTCGGGTGAAAATTTTATGAGCATTTGTCCTTCATGCGAATTCATGAGATTATAAAATTTTCCGGAATTAAGATCGTAAATAGAAAATTTTCCACCGGATTTCATTGCTCTGGCGGGAATTGATTCGGTAAAAAGGATAGAATTTTCGTCAGGAGAAATTATATAATTTACAATTTTCATCGGTTGATCACCTTCATTTTCCACTAAGATAGCTGCATCGATAAAAATTGATTTTTTTCCCGATTTGACATCATATTTCCATATATTCGTCCGTTTTGTAAGGGAATCTGTTTCAAGATAAATGAAACTTTTGCCGTCTTTGAACCATTTTACAGATCTCAAAGATTTTTGTGAATATTTCGTGGATAAAAATATGTCTTCAAGAGTAAGGTCGGATTTTTCTTCTGATGCGTTTGCATTTTTATTCATCAATATCAGAAATAATACAAATATCATGATGAATTTTGTCAATGAGATTATTTTCATACGTTTCATAATTTATTTTTGAAATTTATAAGGTATTGTATTTATCTTCGTATCCGTTCGTAGTCGTGTAATCGGATATACATTCATATTCTTGTCCCGGTAAGGTGAACGTTGATAAAAGAAATTTAGTCGTGCGACGGGATTTTTTGCAAAAGTAGTGTCGGATTTTAATTTTTCCTCGAATTCAATTTTTAAAGATTCATCAGCCGCTAACATATCTCTGGCTAATTTCTCAGCTACATAATTTTCTACATATTCTTTTTGTTCGAAAATTGGATTAAAAAAACCCCAGGCTACTAATGCATCAGGACCTTCGGGTTCGAGAAGGTGTATGGCAACTTTTGCAGTTCTCTGATTCAAATAAACCACAATAGTCCCTTCAGGAAACAATTGTTTTTCTATAAAATTTTCAACCGAATATGTTACAGGAAGTCTCCCTTCGTATGGTCGTTCCTGCCATTTTGGATTTACAAAACGAACCTTTTCCACCTCTAATTCCATTGGGGTGCTCAATACTTCTATATCAAGTCCATGCAATAAGAGTAACTCAGTAACTTCTTTCCATTGCTTAGGGATCAAATAAGCAATCGGAGGATTAATTGATTTCACAATCTTAACATTTCTAAACCATGGAACTTTAATATTTATAGGTTTATCGGTCCATTGAATCCATTCAGAACCGGAAATGGCACTTGAATCTATTTTCGATTCGAATGAAAGAAAATCAATCGTATCAGGAACACCGGTTGATTCAAAAGTTAACGGAAAATTATTACCGAAACCTTTAACAGTTTGTTCGTCTGCCTCGCGCACAGCCTGCTTGATAGATTTAGGATCTGAATTTAAATTTTCGAAAATCGTTTGTAGGAAATAATAAGTTGCCTCTACACGTGTTTTGTAATCCTTCAACATGTGAGTCTCGATGAGCAATCCCGGTCTGTTATGCAAGGTTACAAATGAATTCGCTAACCTTGGTGGAGCGATTCCTCCATACATTCCTTTCGCGGGGATTTTATTATCAAGAAACCACACATAGGGCGCTAACGGATAACCGATCTTTTCCATTTTAGGTAAAATATTTCCTAAAAAATTAGTATTAACCCAATTACGAACAACTGGTGCTACATTGATATTGTTATCGATCGCATAAGTGACAGCGTATTGATAATCTGCTCCGTTAGTAGTGTGAATATCAATAAATAAATCAGGTTTCCACGTATTAAATAGTTTTAGGAAAGCTTTCGTTTCAGGAGCATCAGCCTTTATGTAATCCCTATTAAGATTCAAATTTGTTGCATTTGTTCTCCACCCCATCTCATCCGGTCCATTTTGGTTTATTCGGTTAAATGGTCCGAACCTTTCATGTCCATCCGGATTGTAAATGGGCAAAATCAATAAAATAATATTGTCTAATAGTCCGTTGTAACGTTCTGCAATAAGAATATCCCTTATTAACATCAGGCTCGCATCTTTCCCTTCGACCTCCCCGGAGTGGATGCAATTTTGTATTAATACTACAACTTTATCGGAATTAAATGCTGCAAGTGGCTTAAATAATTTATCTTTAGAGATAATAATTAAAGGAATGTCTCTACCTTCGCCACTCTGACCAATGCTAATTATTTTTACATACTCAGAGTGTTTTTCTAATTTATGTATGAATTCAAGGGTCTCAAAGTATCGTGATGTCTCCCTAAATTGAGTTTTTTCTGCTTTAGTTAACCACTCCAAAGGAATTGTCTGCGAACGAGATACAATCGGCAAAAACAGTAAAATAAATATGATCTTACGCATCGATAGACTATTTTGAATAAAAATCGATCATTTTAGAAATAGCCGCTCTACACACCGAATCAAAGTCTGTCAGACTAAGACTAAACATTCTGCAATCGATAGCTGGTCGATACAAACCTTCAGATATGTACCCTGCTCCCTCAAATAAACCAACCTTATTTGAATATTTTGAGTTTTTTAGAATCTCTTTTGCTTGATTGATCAGTGGTTCTCTCTTTTGATAATAATCAGGAGCCAGACGATCTAATTTCTGCCGTTCTCGCTCTAAACTATCATATTCTGCTTTTTCCCAGTGAGTTGGAATTGGAGTATCCTCACTAACTAAATGTTTCCATTTTAGATTTTCTTTTTCTTTAATTGGAGTAACATTCGGTTCCCAAGGGTCTATTCCTTTACTGTAGAAATCAGTATAAGAAACCTGAGAACTGTAATATTCATCACCTAATCCTCCAAAACTATGTCCGAATTCATGTACATACACATATTCAATTTGCCATTCTTTTCCGGGAGCATCGGGCTTGGTATATGTTGTAGTATATAAGTTAAAAATACCTCCGCCACCATACCGGTCATCATTAACCAAGATATTTATAAAATCATAAGGCGTAGCAGAAGAAATATCACGAAGATTTTTGTTATTTTCCGTCAATACATACCTGGAGGAGCCGAAATAATTGTAAGTTGTCCCTAATGGAGTATTTTTCCAAATATTTTTATCGGGGAGATCAATTCCCGAATCATCGGAAATAACTTCAATTGTCCAAACGTTAAAATCTTTTTTCCTCTCTTTGAACGGGCTTGTATTGAACATATGGTCATTAAGTTTTCTTGCATCATCTCGGAATTTTTGCATTTCTTCTTTTTTATAACCATCCCCGATAATCAAAATATCAACTTTTTCGTTGGGAGAACCATTATTCATTAATTGTGTAACCTTAAAATCATTTTTTCTTATCTCTTTATTGACACTAACCGGATTATTCGGATCGATAATAATCGAAAATATTTCCTTGAAAAACATTTGCTTGTCACGACGGTTAATTGTCAGTTGTATTTTTTTTAGAGGAAATGGAAATCGTACAGTTTCATGGAAAGTTTTATTTATGCCGGTGTTAGCTTCGTCAGTCGTCTGCCATTCATTGAATATTGTGCAATAACCTCTTGAAAAAATAACCTGATTAGTTGAAAGATCTGTTATTTTGAAAAGATATTCACCCAGGTTCAGGGTATCTACTAAATTTATTTTACTTCCGGGCCATACTCCCTCTTCAAAGATCTGGTCAACACTAAAATATTCCTGTGATTTTGTTCCTGTATGGAAGTAATCGACACGCATGGTTTTATCTGAAAAATATTTTTGATAATTTTGTACAGAAAAAACCGTTGTACCGGAAATACACATCAGCACAAACATAATTGATAATTTAGCTTTCATTTATTCATCTTTCTTTTTTAGTTTTGTAAGTCCTTCGATTTCCTTCTTTGTCATAAACCGCCATTGTCCACGCTTTAATCCTTCCAGATTAATTTTTCCGTATGCCAGACGTTCCAATTTTTTTATTTCATATCCAAGTGATTCGAACATTCTATGAATTTGACGATTTCGGCCTTCATGTATTATAAGACCAACGACCATTTTTTTTGAATTTGGTAAAATATCTACATCGGCAGGATGTGTAACACCATCTGATAATTTAACTCCACGCCGTAATTTAATAATGTCGTCAAACTCTATCGGTTTATCGATCTTTGCGATATATGTTTTCTTCACTTCGTTTTGAGGATGCATCAGTTTATTAGCGAATTGCCCATCATTTGTTAAAATTAGAGCTCCTGTAGTATCCTTATCGAGACGTCCAACCGGAAAGATTCTTTCCTTAACCTTCACATAATCTAACACTGTAGTACGTCCGCGTTCATCTTTCGTTGTCGTAATACAATCTTTCGGCTTATTGAATATTATATACAGAGGGCGTGAGATATTAACAATTTGTTTCCCGTCAACAGAAATATTATCGATTTTGGGATCCACTTTAATGCCCAGCTCATGAACGACTTTATGATTGATACGGACTCTTCCTTCCAATATCAATTCATCAGCTTTCCGCCGAGATACAACGCCACAGTCGGCAATAAATTTATTTAATCTGACAGTATTTTTTATGGCTTTCATTGCACATTGTCGTTATTGTTTTGATTTTCCGATTCTTCGACATTTCTGTTATCATCTTCGGATTTATTAACGTTTTCGATATTACCTTCCTGTAAATCGGTTCCATTAGTATCCTCATCACTCACTTCACCGTTTTTGCCCATTCGTTTCAGGAGTTCCTTTTCGATTTCGAAATTTGTATCGCTAAGAATTTCATCTATTTCCCTGGGTCTGGGTAAATCAATCAAATCATTCAAACCGAAATGCTTTAAAAATGTGTGCGTCGATCCGTAAAGAAGAGGTCTTCCGGGAGTTGCCGCTCTACCGACGATTGTAATCAAATCCTTTTCAAGCAATGTATTTATCATATAATCTACTGCAACGCCTCGTATCGCTTCAATCTCAGGCTTTGTTACCGGCTGCTTGTATGCAATTACTGCTAGTGTCTCCAAAGCAGATTGAGATAATTTTCTTTTTGCTTTTTCTTTAACCAATAATCCAAGCCAATCTGCAAATTCGGGCATAGTCGCGAATTGAAAGCCGCCCGCTACCTGAGTTATCCGGAAGGAACGTCTGGCTTGAACATATTCATTATTTAATTCCCGTATAATATTCAATACTTCATCATCATTTATTTTTATTCGAAGCTGAATTTCTTCAGACGATTTTAATATGCTAATAATTTCCCTTGTTGTTAAAGGATCGTCCGAAGCAAATATAAGTGCTTCGATAATACGTTTTTTTTCAGAATATTCCATTGATATAATTAATTATTTTCTATTGTTAATTTATATATTATAAAATCATCGTTTAGAGATTCAGACTCCTTAATTCCGATTACCTGGGCTTTCATCAACTCCAACATCGCGATTATTGTAACAATAATCCTTATTTTTTCCGTCATAAAAGAAACAAGCTCCATAAATGTCCCTTCTTCACGGGCTCGAAAGAAATCGATAATATAACTAATCTGTTCATCGATGCTAACATTCAGCATTTCAATATTATGATAAATTTTCTTAGGAACACTGTCCATCGCTCGTTTGAACGCGGCAATCAGTTTGTACATCGTCAAATCCTTTAACGATTCCTCCCTATCCTGAACAGATAATTTTTTCTGGTCATGGTGAAAGAGCTTTCTGTAAAACAATTTTCGTCTCTCTGATTCCAGTGTCGATAATTTTTCCGACATTTCTTTGAATCTTCTGTACTCAAGAAGTCTCCGAACCAATTCAGCTCTGGGATCTGTCTCTACATCTTCTCCCCCTTCCTGTGGCAGCAGCATCTTTACTTTAATCTGCATTAATTCTGCAGCTACAACAATGAAATCCCCTGCAATTTCCAGATCAAGTTCGTGAAGGTAATTTATATACTCGAGAAATTCTTTTGTGATTTTTGATATTGGAATGTCGAGAATATCTAGCTCATCCCTTTTAATAAAAAAGAGGAGCAAATCCAACGGACCTTCGAAGTGTTGTATTTTAACTTTATATGACATTAAAATAATTATCAGCCAAACTTCATGACCGTGTGAACTTTTTCCATTGTTTCTATTGCTAACTCTTTAGCAATTTTTTCACCCGCATCGAGGATCTCTATGACCTTATGTCTGTTTTCTTCATAAAATTTTCTGCGTTCTCTGAAAGGATTGAGATGGTTTATAATTCGATCAGCGCATTTCACTTTACAATCAACGCAACCCAGTGCTCCACTTCGGCAATTAGCTCCTATTTCTTCTGTTTCATCCGGATTAAATTTTTTATGATAGGTAAAGACGAGACATATTTCGGGTCGTCCGGGATCACCCTTCCTGATTTTTTGCGGATCTGTTACTGCAGATTTCAATCTTTTTTTAATAATGTCAGGTTCATCAGAAATCAAGATCGTGTTTCCTGCCGACTTACTCATTTTTTGATTTCCATCCAATCCCGGTAAACGTGGAAAAATGGAAAGAAGTGGCTCAGGTTCGGGAAAAACCTTGCCATATTGTGCATTAAACCGTCGGGCTATTTCTCGTGTAATTTCTACATGCGGAACCTGATCCTCACCGACAGGAACTACGTCACCGAGATATAATAAAATATCAGCAGCCTGTAAGACAGGATAACCGAGATGCCCATAGGTCATATTTTCGATTGCTAAATCTCTTACTTGATCTTTTACAGTTGGATTCCGTTCAAGCCGTGACGTTGTAATCAGCATACTAAATATTAAGAATAATTCTGTATGCTCCTTAATTTGGGATTGCCGGAACATCGGACTTTTTTCAGGATCTAAACCAACCGATAACCAGTCCATTAACATATCGATTGAATTTTCATTTACTCCGGATGAATCAAGGTCAGTGGTGAGTGCATGATAATCAGCGATCAAATGAAAATTTTGATACTGATCTTGCAGGACAACCCAATTTTCAAGTGCTCCGACTAAGTGACCGATGTGGAGTTTTCCAGTCGGTCGCATTCCGCTTAAAATTCTTTTTTTATTCGACATTTATATGAGGATTTTAGTAAATATTTCTAGTTTAAAAACAGATATGGTTTCCAACGGTCGTCAATTCTGTTCAAAGTGTGTTTAATGAATGTAATGTGATTGGGTCTCATTGGCTTACGTAACAATTTCATACTAACTTCATCAGGGCTTCGGTCATCTTTCCTGTTGTTACAGGAAACGCAAGCGGCGACAAGGTTTTCCCAGGTATCTTCACCACCCTGACTTCTGGGGACAATATGGTCAATTGTCAGGTTGCCGCCTGATTTACCACAATATTGACATTTATGACCATCCCTTTTCAATATATTTTTTCGGGATAAAATAATTTTTTTAAAAGGAATGTGAACATAAACGGACAGACGAACTATACTTGGAAACGGCATTTGAGATGTAGAAGAACGAACATACTTACCATCTTTTGAGTCAATAAGTTCAGCTTTACCCAAATATAATAACAATATTGCTTTCCGTGCACTAAAAATATTTATGGGTTCATAATTTTGGTTTAAAATCAATACTTTTGCGCTTAAAATTCCATTCGATTTATTTATAGCAATTCTTTTACCGAAGTCTGTTACACCTCCTGGTTGAAACGTTATACTTGATGATATATTTCATGAGAAAAATATATTGTAATTTATGACAATAATCAAGTATTTTACGAAAAAAGGGAATCTTTTTTAGATTCCCTTTTTGATTGTAAAACTATTTATTTTATTATTTTGGGACTTCGATTGCCAGAAAAATTATCGTATCGGCTGTTTTCCTGACCCGCATAAGCAACGGTTCACCGCCTTTTGTATTTTCAACTATTTCTTTGACACTCTTTACATTGTTAATTGGTGTCCGGTTAATTTCAATGATGATATCCCCTTTCGCCAGACCTCTTTTGGCAGATTCACTAAGAGTTTTTATATCGGATACGATCACTCCATTTTCTATATCGAGATCTCTTTTTTCTTGTTCACTAATGTTTTTAATAGAAAAACCCAATTTATCGAAACTTGCTGTTTTAACACTCTCGGATGCCGGAGATTTTTTTTCTGTTTCATTATCTTTAGCAGCGACAACTTCATCGTCATCTAATCTTGAACCGAGTTTAACTTTTTTATCAATAAGTTTACCATCCCGACTAATTTTGATTTTTACAACATCCGTAGGATGTTTAGTTGCAATATAACTTTGTACTTCGTTCGGGGCGTTAGTTTCTTTACCATCAATTTCAAGAATCACATCGCCGGCTTTTATTCCGGCTTTTTCTGCTGCGCCGTCTTTGATCAATCCTTGAATTAATACTCCTTTGGACTTATCGAGTTTAAGCGCCTTTGCCATTGTTTCATCAACAGCGGCTATCTGGATTCCAAGATAACCTCTTCTAACTTTACCGTGTTCGATAAGATCACCAGCAACATATTTTGCAATGTTGATTGGAACCGCAAAACCATACCCCTGATACCTTGCATTTGTTGTGGCAATAGCAGTATTTATTCCGATTACTTCCCCTTTTATGTTTACTAAAGGACCGCCGCTATTACCGGGATTAATTGCCGCATCTGTTTGTATAAAACTTTCGATTCCGTAAGAATCGCGAATAACTCCGATACCTCCTCTGCCGATAGCGCTTACAATTCCTGCTGTCACAGTAGAATTCAGTCCTAACGGATTTCCGACGGCTAATACCCATTCTCCAACTTGTAAATCATCAGAATTACCTAATGAAGCAGTAGGCAAATTATTGCCATCTATTTTAATAATTGCTAAATCCGTTGTCGGATCGGTTCCAATTATTTTTGCATTTTTAAAAATTCGTTTATCATTTAATATCACTTCGATGCCATCATCTACCGCTCCTGCAACAACATGATTGTTTGTTAGTATATAACCCTGAGGATTAATGATAACACCGGAACCAGCACCTTGTTGCGGCTGAGGCTCAGGAAATTTAAAGTCTGGTCCGAAAAAATGATAATAATCTTTGAATTCACCAGATTTTCCACTTGATTTTGATGTTACGTTTATAGAGACAACTGTAGGCGTAACAACTTTTGAAACCTCTACAAATGGTTGAGTGTAGAATTGAATATTTGAATCTGACACTTTTATCGGTGATGGTACACCTAACTGTACCGGATTATTGCCCGCCATGGAAAATTCAATGCCGTTATTCAATCCTGTTACTAAAATGACTCCAAAAATTATTCCTACAGCTATTAAAAATAGTGCTGAGATTACTGATTTATTTTGCATATTGTTCCTTTTTATATTTTTTTTTCTTTTATACATTAATATTGTGAAAATTGTTTCAGATAATTTTTCGAAAAATAAATTCACTTTTCAATTCTCTTAATTCGCTGATATGATAACGCAAATAATCAAATAAAAATTTCCCGATTTCAACCTCTGATAATGGGGTTAAAACAATATTTAAAAGTTTTTTTATATCATTAGTTTTTTCAAATTTTTCTAAGATTTTAAGATTTTTTATTGATATTTTGACCGGTTCGACAGCTAAATCTGAACAGCGCTGACATAAAGTCCCTCCTCGTGAATAATCAAATATATATTGAATATGGTCTTTTGCTATATTTTCACCGCATTTAGAACAGGTTGAAAAATTATACATATAACCTAATAATTCTCCCAGTTTTATTTCGAAGGAATAAAGTATATTCACAAGATTAGTATTTTCTTTATCCAGAATCTTAAGGGAATCTAAAAATAATTTAAATAATTTTGGATTTTCTTCTTCATCATGTGCTATTTTGATTATTAATTCAGCAATCTTCATTGCAACCGATAATTTTTCCAGGCTCTCGGAAATACTTTTAAAAGAATTTAGTAAGTCACAATTGGCAATCAGATGAAGAGACGTGTTCTCTTTTTTATAAAGAACGAGCGTTACATAAGATAAAGATTCCAACGATGAACCGAACTTATTATTATTTTTCCTCGCCCCTTTAATAATTCCATTTATTTTTCCATATCGCTTAGTATAGAAAGTCGTAATTTTACTTGTTTCCCCGTACTTTTTCGACTTTAATACTATTGCTTCAGATTTTTCAATCTTTGTCATCGGGAGAATAATGATTGCAGTGATTTTTCAAAAGGAGGATATGCTATTTTTATTTCAGTAATAATTCCGGAAATTAATTCAGGTGGAGTAACATCAAATGCCGGAGAATATACTTTAACACCGGGAGGGGCAATCCTGTTGCCAAAATATTCCGTTACTTCGTCCGGATTCCTCTCCTCGATCACAATTTCACTCCCTTCTTTTAATTTCAAATCAATAGTAGAAGTAGGTGCCGCGACATAAAATGGAATCGAATGCATTTTTGCCAATGATGCAATATTATATGTTCCGATTTTGTTCGCAACAAATCCATATGAAGTAATTCGATCTGCTCCGGTAATAACTAAATCAATTTTATTTTGTTGCATTACAAAAGCAGCGGTGCTGTCGGTTATTAATGTAACGTCGATTCCACTATTCATTAATTCAAAGGTTGTCAACCTTGCACCTTGAAACAAAGGTCGGGTTTCGTCAGCGTATACTCTTATTTTTTTTCCCTGTTTGTATGCAGTTAAAATAACATTCTGTGCTGTTCCGTCTCCACCTGTGGCAAGTGAACCAGTATTGCAATGAGTCAAAATTCCGGCATTACCTGGTATGATTTCCGATCCGATCCTGCCTATCGCGTCGCACATTTTAATATCTTCATTATGGATAGTAATAGCTTCATTTTCCATAATCTTAATTATCTTTGCGGTGGTGTCTTTTTTATTTTCATTGAATACGTTTCTCATCCGTTCCAAAGCCCATGACAGGTTCACTGCAGTTGGTCTTGTATTTTTTAATTCTTCAATCCCGTGCGACAATCTCTCTTCGAAATTTTTAAAATCTAAATTCCGTATTTGATAACTAAGAAGCACTACAGCGTAAGCTCCTGCTATACCGATCGCCGGTGCCCCGCGTATACCAAGGTGCACAATCGCACCTGCTACAGCTTTGTAATCATCGGTTTCGATATAGATTTGTTCCGCAGGTAATTTGGTTTGATCAATAAAGCGTAATCGATTTCCTAACCATTCTAACGATTTCATAAATAATAAGATGACTTGTTATTATAAATTTGAGAAAGTATCTTCTTCAAATCTCGATAATTCCTGAAATTCTCTGAATCGATCTTTTATTCCAAAGTGCGATAATTCTCTTAGCTTTTCAATACTGAATTTCTCAACACAAAAAGATGCCATCGTACTCCCATATATCACGGCCCGTTTTAAATTATCTTCCGATAAATCATCTGTTTTGGCAATCCATCCCATGAATCCACCTGCAAATGTATCCCCCGCCCCTGTAGGATCGTTTAAATTTTCTATCGGATATGCAGGCGCAAAAAATATAGTCTTCTCAGTCACAAGTAATGCCCCATGTTCTCCTTTTTTTATAATTACAATTTGAGGTCCCATAGCCCTGATTTTTTTTGCTGCCCTTATTAGATTGGGTTCATTTGAGAGCAATCTGGCTTCCGAGTCGTTTAAAACCAAAACATTGAAACACTCTATGGCTTTGAGCAAATCTTCTCTCTTTCCATTTATCCAAAAATTCATCGTGTCGCCGACTACTAATCTGGGCTTTTCAATCTGTCCGATAACACATTGTTGAAGTACGGGATCGATGTTTCCTAAACATATATACGTACTTTTTTTATATGACTCCGGTAAAATCGGTTTGAAATTTTCAAATACATTCAAGTTAGTATAAAGTGTATCCCTTGTATTCATATCGTAGTGGTATCTCCCGCCCCATCTGAATGTTTTACCATTTTTAATAATCTGCAAACCTTCAAAATCAATATTCCGGTTTGCAAGATATTTTAATTCTTCATTTGGAAAATCTCCTCCAACAACCCCGACTATCCGAATGGGTTCAACAAAGAAACTGGCAGCCATAGAAATATAAACTGCCGATCCACCTAAAGCATTTTCTACTTTTCCAAATGGCGTTTCAATAGTATCCAGCGCCAAGGACCCGACTACAAGTAAACTCAAGATAAACCTCTTTTTAATTTAAGTAACGTAATGATACAAAAAGTTGAAAATATTCGCAAATATAAAAACATCGGATGACATTATCTTTTTAGAATGTTTTTATATACACTGAGCGTTTTTTCACCAACTTTTTCCCACAAATAATTTTCCAAAATATGTTTTCGTAGATTGTCATTTTTTGGTTTTTCGATTGCTCGTAGAATTCCATCAGCGATTGAGTCGACTGAAGTTGGCTCAACATAGGCAGCATGGTTTTTAAAATATTCTCTCGTCCCGCCATACTTTGTAATAACGATTTTTGCACCAGCCAGTCCTGCTTCTAAAGCTGCTATTCCGGGTGTTTCGAAAATTGAAGGGAGCACAAACACATCGCACGCCGCATACGCCGATGCAAGCATTTCGGAATCATTAGGGATGTTGTCCAATAACAATATCCGGTTACCTGCTGCTTTTTTAATTTTTTCCAGTTCTGCTCCATTTTCCATACGACCGATAATAACTGCCGGTTTATCAATTTTCCTTAATGCCCGGACAAGGCGATAGACATTTTTTCGCCCAGGACCGATATGTCCCACGTTTAAAATAAAATTTTTTATTCCATAAGTCTTTTCAAATAGAAAAGGATTCGCATTAACAAAATTTTTATTAACACCATTCGGAACTACCGTTACTTTATCGTGTGGAATTTTTAAACCCTCAACAAGCAATTTTGCTTCTTCAGATGTATTGGGTATAACTCCGTCTGCCCAATTACACATATCTGAAACTAATCGATAATCAGTCCACAATCCGTTGATTTTCTTTATAAATAATTCATCAACATGAAGTGACAATTTGAGAAAATTTGAACTATGGCGGGAAAAAAATATTGGAGATACCACAAAAGTTTTTCCCGATTTACGAACTTCCCGTGCAAAATGATAGGTCGCTATACCGGAACCAAAGATATGAATTATATCTGCCTCTTGCTTTCCATATGATTTCCACATATCGAACAACTCAACGCCTATACCTAAATTTTCAAGAGCATATTTTGTCTCCAGAATTTGCGTTCGAGGTCCCCCCTTTAACATCATTATCGATTGGTATGTAGCAAATATTACTTTCATATTATCACCCGAATAATTTGTCTTCAATCTTGTTGATCAGCATCCAGGGATTGAATTTCCTCGTTTTTTCGATATCAGCCGGAATACTGAGTACTCTTTTCTGTTCTTCCCAAGATAATTTAGTTACGTCAATTTCTTTTGATATTTTATTGAAAGCAACTTCGCCTTTGGCATTCAATAATCGAAAATAATAATCATTATAATTATTTGGATTGATTATTAATTTCCGGTTTTCGGATTCAATCGATAACTTAATACTGCTTCTTACTTTCCACCAATTAGAATATTCCCGAAAAGTAAACGAACGAATTCCAATTTCATTAATCCTTTGAAAAATACTTTCAACTACATTATAGTTTTCATGTGTCGGATGATGATAAAATACTATTGGCTCATTTAAATAAATTTTCTTTTCGATTTGTGCGTGAAAATATTTAACCATTTCATCCGGTGAATAACCTTGTCGTCGTAAACTTCCTATGCAGATTGGATGAACAGGTATCTGGATTGTTGAAAACTGAGTCTCGGACGGAAGATTATCGTAATCAAACGAAAACTCGGAAGAATATTCAAAATTCAGGTCCCTAACCGCTTGGGCAAGCCCATCATTCCATTTCCCGAACGGAGCGGCAAATCCTTTTGGAGATATACCTGCGTCGTTCATGATATCAATCCCTTTCTTTATATTTAAATAGTTATCAGCATAAGAAGAAAACACTTCATGTTCATGACAATGTAATCCAATTTCCTGATTTTCCAAGTCAGAATATATTGTTAGCCAATCCTTCTGGCTTTTAGTCTCTACAAACCAAGTTAGAGGTATATTGTATTCAATCGAAAGTTCGTACAAATTTTCAATTTGCTGCATTGAACCATAGTCGGTATCAATCCTAAAGAGAAATATTGACTTGAAATCTTCCGGATTCTGAGAAAGATGAACAAAATCGTTACCGCTTTGGATAAATAAGTATTCCAGACTATGGCATATCAATCGTCTAAGTGATCCTTTGGAAACTACAGAAACATTTTCATAAGGCAATCTACGTCCGTTAGCAAAATAGGATTTTTTTCCCGAACGATGATCAGTTATTAACTGACCGGCATCAAACGGGAGAACGCAGACATTTCCCTTTCCATGTTTACCTATATAACCGGATTTTGTTTTCCCATCATTTGACAGAATATTAGAATTATCAATTATTTGAATTTTACTGTGTATGTCAATCAGTTCAGAATCTGTAAATATTCCTTCAGTTTCCGGATATAAATATTTTACGAATATTGTTTTATATTTAATACCGAATATTTTCGAATATATTTTTGCAGAACAGAGAATATTCCCACCATTATTAAGGTATTCTAAAATATTATGGTTTTCAATGATGCTTTGATCATGAATAATCAAAACAGGAACATTCATTCGTTCATTGATTTGTCCAGACTCAAAAAAAGAATACTGCACACCAATTTGAGATAATAATATTTCCCAACCGGCATTCGGGTTTACTAAACCGACTTTCAGTTCCATAAAAACTTTTCCTTCAGATAAAAAATATCTGATTTGGTTATACCTCCCGTAATAATCAATACAACTGTGTACGCCATTAAGCCTGCAATAACATTAATCGCAATAAATTCTATTGATGTAAAAAACATAATAGCCAGCATAATTATCAGTGCGGGTATTGTTTTTAAAATATTATTCAACAATTTCACTTTAATGAATAATCCAAAATAGTATCTGAATAAAATTAATATTAATAACTCAGATGCAACAATAGCAAGCACTGTTCCAGTCAGACCGAAATAATATGTAAACGGGACTAAAATCAGTATAAATGCAACTGAGTTTAACAAAATAATTTTCGCATAATATTTTTCCTGATTGACGGCGATCAATCCATACCCGAAAATCGAATTCAAGATAGTTATAAAGAAATACCAAATCAATATCTGAAGTAAATTTACAGCCTCAAAATATTTATCCCCGAAAGTGATATTTATTATTGAATCTGCGAACATCCCGATAGTAATTGTAAAAGGGAGCAGAAAAATTATTGTGAATTTAAAGACAAATCCAATTATTTCCGGTAGCTTTTCACCTGTTTTATTGAAAATTCTTGTAATTGCCGGAAAATAAATCGAATAGAATAATCTATCGAGAATCAACAAAAATAGTACTAACTTACTAGCAGCGCTATAGATTCCGGCATCAGCCGCCGTCAGTACAACGGCGATTACAATAATCGGAATATTTGAATTAAATTGAGCAAGAATTGAGGAATAAGATATCGTAAATGATTCTTTAAATATTTTCCACCAATATTTTGAATCTACTGAAATATTTATTTTTCCGTAAATTTTGTAATACCAAATTAACATTACAAACATGGCAACAATATTTGCTACAAGGAATGATATTGGTATTATATCGAGGGATGAAGAAATATTTAAAAATAAAACCAACAATAAAAAATAAAGGCCTGAAATAACCAGTTTACCGACTGACTGAGGAAGTAAATTTTCTTTCCCTTGAAAAAAACAATCCAATACCAGCGCGTTAGGAATTATACTTAGTGTAAACAATATTACCAATAATCGAAAATTATGATCCTGAATAAAAATAAAAGAAAAGAATGTAATTATAATAAATATCAGAATTGACAATATAATCCTTAATGAAACGAAATTACTTAAAAAGTTCCTGTAATTTCCCGACGCCACAGCTCGTGTCCCATAAACATTGAACCATTGCGAGCTGAATATGAGAGCATACGAAAATACTGCCAAACCGATATTTATCAAGCCATAGCCGTCGATACTCAAAAGGTTAGCAATGTAAATTGTAGTAAAAAAACCGAGTATCCTGCTTCCTCCTTCACTTATGGTAACAGACAAAATATTTTTTGCCAATAATTTCAACGATTAAGTTCCTCAATTAGAGACTTTAATCCATTTTCGCGTCTTGATAAAGAAAAGTTTTCAATAACTCTCTGTCTGGCTTTTTTGCCGACATCAGTATTCATATTCATAGTTTTCTTAAACGCATTTTTCATCGCCACAAGGTCTCCGTATTCTATCAAAATGCCTGTATCACCTATGCCGGTTGGTATCCCTCCACGTGTAGTACCGACCGGGATGCATTCACAAGCCATCGCTTCACACAATGAATTCGGCAAACCTTCTGTGTACGACACCTGACAATATACTTTTGCTTTCTGATAATATTTTAGAAGCTCGTTCCTATCGACAAAGGAAATTATCTCAACATTTACGGGGAGGTCCTTTTTGATTTTATCCTTTAGTTCTTCATTGATACCGATAATTTTAAAATCGAACTCCGGCAGATCAATTGCAGTTTGAATTAATTTATCAAATCCCTTTTTCATCATTCTCCATTCATCCTCACAAACACCTACGCTAAGTATAAATTCTTCTTTATTGCCGCCGGCTTTCCAAAAATCAGAATCATACCCGGTTGGCAAATACCTAATGTTATCTCCTTTATAAGAAGCGAGGCGTTTAGCTTCGCCTATTAAAAATGGATCGACCGATAAAATCAAGTCAGCATTTCTTAGTGCATATTTTACAAAAACGGATTTCCATGGATTTAGCCATATTCCATAATTTATCCCTTGATCCTTGGAAACATCGACCCCTCCGATTACGATAATAGATTTTTTCCCAAATAGACGACTGAAAAAAATAACAAATGCAGAATAGACCGAAGCAAACCATGTATATGTAACATCGGATTTGGGAATCGCAATGAATAGGTTGAATATGTGCAAGATTCCGCTTCCGATAATTTTATTAACGATAAAATATTTTTCGAGAATTGCGAAATCTTCTCTGATAAAGGAAGTAAATAGTGTCGAGTTGAATAATATTCTAACTTTTCTGTCCATTCGTTAAATATTCTTAATGTGCCTCTAGAATATCTATCATATCTTTAGCGGCATTTTCCCATTTGAATTTCTGAGACCAGGCATAGGCATTATTACTTAATTTTGTAAGCAAATCCGAATCGTCTAAAAGGAACTTAATTTTTTCGGTTAATTCATTTATATTTCCGTACTCATAAAGGATACCTGTTTCACCATCACGGACAGAATCACGCAAGCCGGGCACGTTACTCGCGATTACAGGAGTTTTACAAGCATTCGCTTCAATTACGGTTAATCCCCAACCTTCTTTAGATGAAGTGTTTACTTCAAACCACATTTTTTGAATAAGAGCTACTTTAGTAGTCTCGTCAACAAAACCGGTAAACCCGATGTTCTTCGCGATTCCTAATTCTTTCGATAAATTTTCCAAGCTAAGCCGGTTATCGCCATCCCCTACAATAATAAGTTCAGCGTTGTAATTATCGCGCACGAGACCGGCAAATGCTCTGATAAGATGTTCAATCGATTTATATTTTTTGATCCTTCCTACGTAACCGATGAGAGGCGTGATGTTGCGTTTAGTTTCATCTGGTTGATATTGATTGTGATCGACACAGTTATAAATAATTTTTATATTATCAGCTTCAAAACCTTTTTGTATTAACTCTTTTTTAGTACTTGGAGAAACAACTATCACTCTTATTTTCTTCCATCTACCTATAAAAAGACCTAATTTTTCCATAAGGTAAACATAAAAAGCAATGGGCCAGGGAACTTCCAAAAAAATACTTTTATTAAAAATATGATGAACGATAAAATATAAAGGTTCACGGACAAAGAGTGGTGTAAAAAAAGGTATTTTGTTCATATCATCAATAACAACATCAAACTTCTCGTGTCTGAATTTGGTAAAATATTTATAAAATACACGGAAGTTAAAAAGATACCTTCCCCCTTCTCTGATTACATGAATCCCCTCAATAAACTCCTCCTTTTTCGCCCCCTTGAAGGAAGAACAAAAAAGAGTTACTTCGTGTCCGGATTTCGCTACCCGCGAAAATATCTCATGGAGGTGTACCTCTGCTCCGCCGGAGAGCGGATTTTTTTTATCTTGCCAGTTGAATATTAATATCTTCATTCATCCGCCGGTTTGAATTACCGTATGGATGTATCTTTATTCACTACCTCTTGTTTTAATTTTGATTCCATTTCCATGATCCTGTTTTTCAATCCGGGATCATTCGGATAAAGTGCTTCAAGTCTTTTTAAGACATCAATCGATTTAACGTAATCTTTGTTCGATTCATATATTTCGAGGAGAATACGGTAAGGATTATAATATGAACCCATATCGACTTGTTTGTTATTGATAAGTTCCCAAGCTTTTTTCTCAAGATAATCGGCATAATATTTCCTTTTTTCTTCATCACCGATTCTACCGTACATCGACATTATGTCAGCGGCTATCCTCCAGTCTGATTCAACTACATTGAGGGGTATATTTTCATCCATTCGATGCAGAACTGCCTTAGCTTTATCGATATTGTTCTCAGCATTTAGATAGTGAAGTGAAAGTCTCAGATACATAGCATGGTAATTCACTGTCAATCTCGTGATATTTTCATCAAAATAATTTGACGCATCATTTAATCCTCTGAATCTGTACCCGTATTGAAAATCTTTATTCGGGATAACATTTTCAGCCATTAAATTTGCTTCGACTATTTCACTTACTACATTATTTTCTTCGTTCGTCGGAATTGGTTTTAATCTCCAGGCTAATCCTTCGTACCAAAGATAATCATCCAAACCGATTTTTGAATCCGGTGATACAGTAACCGCAAAATAGATGGGTCTTTCCCATTTATTCGAAACTATGATATCTCTAACCATTATGTCCTGTACTTTAATCGCCTTTGTCTGACCAAAAGTTAGCGTATTTTGCATTACGAAAGATAATTTTCCTTTATTGATCACGGAAGTGTCAGTGATTCCGAATTTAGCATAAACATCTTTTGGAACAGGTATTTCCAATCGTCGTGATTCCCATAGAACTGGTTGAAGTCTTTCAATTTGTGCATCTGTGAAACTGAGAGCAATCTTCTTTGCTCCATGGGGTTCATAGTTCTTTAATTGATTAATGTACCATGGAGTGTTTACAAGACTCAAATTCACGATACGAACGTCAGTTCTGATACCTTCGACATCCTGTAAATACCATAATGGAAACGTATCATTATCGCCATTCGTAAAAATGATTGCATCTTTTTCACAAGTTTGCAAAATATTGTATGAATAATCCCAGGCAACATAATTTCCGCTCCTGTCGCGTTCAAACCAATTAATATTCAGCATATTTAATGGAATCGCGAGTGCGAATACTGCAAGTGTTCCGCCAACGCCGAAATTGTATACTGAAGCTTTTTTGGCATATGATTTAATAAAATCAATTATTGCTATCAGACCGATAGCAATCCACATTGAAAATACAAAGAAAGAACCGACATAAAAATAATCACGTTCACGTGGCTGGGGCTGCTGCTGATTTTGGTATAATGCCAAAATTACACCCATCAGCAAAAACATTACGAAAAATGGAAGCGCCATTTTCCAATCTTTTTTAAAATGATAATACAACCCTAATAATCCGATAAGGAATGGAATTCCTAATGTATGTTTCCAACTGATCCCTGCGTCCTGCCAATCTCCCTCAACTCCGATATAATTCCACAAAAGATAACGATTGTACATATGATTAATTTGATACCTCAGCATGAAATCCATATCTGATGAATAATTCTGCCAGGTTGGTGTGTGCATCGGTTCTTGGCTATATCTTCTCTCCAAGATGGGGGCATCACCGTACTGCTCACGATCCAGGTAACTTACAAGTCGGTTAAGATTGCTCGGATCATTTTCATTCATCGGCATATCCGGTACGTTTGCTCTGATTATCACCATCGTATATGTAGAATATCCGATTACGATTAATACAAAAGATATTAATGCGATATTCACCATCTTTAATTTATGTTTAATAGAATAATATATTCCATATAATGATCCTATTAAAAATACAATTGGAATATATTTTATAATATCACTTTTAATTCCCCTGAAATCACCATCCAGCATAGATGGTAAATATTTTACCACACCCGGATAAACAATAAAAAATACTAAAACGGAGACTATTCCGAAATTTCTAAAACTCGATATGTTAAATTCGTAACGTCTGAAATATACAATCATCAACACAATAAAAATTGTCAACACTGCAAGTAAATGGACACCAATCGACAATCCAATCAAGTAAGCGATCAGGAAAATATATTTCTCGTTAAGAGGTTCTTTATGATGGTCGTACCATCTGAGGGATAACCAGATTATTATGGTGACAAAAAACATACTCAGCCCATAGACCTCAGCTTCAATTGCATTTCCCCAAAAAGTTGTTCCATAAGCCAAAGACAACGCACCGATGAGGGAAGCTCCATAAACCGCAACTTTATCAATTGTTGAAAAAGGATTTCCTCTGAATGCAACAATAAGTCGGACTGTCACTAAATACAAAAACATTACAGATAATGCACTTGTTACAGCCGAAATAAGATGTATTCGAACGGCTATATCGGCAGAGGTAGGCAACATTGATGCAATTCGTCCGATCAGTAAAAAAAATGGTGATCCCGGAGGATGAGGAACCTGCAATAAATATGCTGCTGCGCAAAATTCACCAACATCCCAAAAAACTACTGTAGGTGGAAGGGTTAAATAATAAACAATGAAAGATCCGAATAAAGCTGCAAAAGCCGATATCCTGTGAAATAAGTTTTTTTGTTGCATTCTTTCCTCAATTAAATTTCAATTTCCAGTAAATATATACTAATAAGACTTAAATCGCAAAAAAAACATCATTTTATTTCCAAATTTGAAATCAGCATCCTGCTGATTTCATCACAAATTAAAATACCATTTTTTGTTAAAATCAAAACGCCCTCCTTCAGAATTGCTAATTTATCCTCAACTAAATTATCAATCAAGGACTGCAATTGCATTTTATAATCAAAACCATATTCAAATTTCATTTTCGTAAAATTTGCACCGTTTGTCCTCAATCCAAGCATTATCATCTCATTTATGATTTGTTTTTTTGATAACTTTTCACTTTCAAGGATAGGCAAATCTCCGGAGCCAATCCTCGCGTAATATTCCGGTAATGAATTTACATTCCACCATCGTTTACCATTCATATAAGAATGAGCTGCAGGACCGATACCAAGATAATTTGAATGATTCCAATAATTGCTATTGTGTTTCGATTCGAATCCGGGTTTTGCGTAGTTAGATATTTCATAATGGCAGAAACCAGCAGAGGTTAATCTTTCAATCGCTATTTCGAACATTTTTCGTTCAACAGTCTCACTTACTAAAGATGTTTCTTTATTCTCGATCATTTGGTGAAGTGGTGTATTTTTCTCTACGCTTAAATTATACACCGAAAGATGTTCCGGTTTTAATTTTACAGCTTGCAATAAATTTTGTTCCCAGGAATACGATGTTTGTGTCGGAACTGCAAATATCAAATCGATTCCCAAATTTTCGAATCCAGCTTTGCGGGCATCATCAATACATTTTAGAGCCTGTTCCGAATTGTGTATCCGTGATAAAAATTTTAAATCAGTATCGAAGAACGACTGAACGCCGATGCTAATGCGGTTTATTCCTATTCTTCTGAAATCATCCAATTTTTGAAAGTTAACAGTTCCCGGATTTACTTCAATCGTAATTTCAGGATTTGTGCTCAAATGAAAATTTTTATTGATTGCCTCAATTATTTTTTCAAAATGTTTTTGGGAGAGAAGACTTGGTGTTCCTCCGCCAAAATAAATAGTTTCAACCGGATCAGAAATATTTAATTTACGGGAGAGATTTATCTCCTCTAATATAAAATCAGTAAATGTATTGAAATCAAAATCAGTCGTAATTGAATAAAAATCGCAATAGATACATTTTTTTTCACAAAAAGGAATATGACAATAAATTCCAGCCATAAACAAACCTTATTTAATAAAAGTACCTATTCGTGACCAGCGTACGGCGTTAACTTTGTCGCTGAAATCACCTGATTTTGAATCAGGATTCCACGACCAATATATCATGAGAGCTTTCCCGATGAGGTCATCCTCCGCCACAAAACCCCAGAACCTGCTGTCAATACTATTGCCACGATTGTCTCCTAAAACAAAAAGGTAATCTCTTTTAACCCGATAGAAATTATTTTTGACACTATCAATTAATATGGTATCATTCGCAACAAATAAGATCTCATGTCCTTCTCTGAGAATAAATTTTTCCCATTGTTTATAATTATTCATATCCAATTGAATTTTATCCCCTTTGCGAGGAACTTTGATTGGTCCATAATTATCCCCGTTATAATTTGCACCCTTTGGGAAAATATTTTTATCGATATAATCAGAAGTTAAATAATTTGAAAAAACCTGGGCAGTTTTAATTTCAGGAAATTCATTACCGTTAATAAATAATTTCCCTTTCGAAATATTCACCGTATCACCACCTACGGCTACACACCGCTTGATGTATGTGACCGATTCACGACATTCTACCTGATCTCGTTCCCCAGGATGATGAAAAACAACAATATCGCCACGCTTTGGTTTAATAAAATCCGGCAGAATTAATCTGGGGACTTGATAATCAGTAAAAGGAAAATATTTAGGTGTCTTAAAACCATAGATAATTTTATTTACGATTAAATAATCGCCTTCTACTAAAGTGTTAGCCATAGAATTTGTAGGAATTAAAAATATTTCAACCACAAAAATCCGGAGGAATAATGAAACAGCGATAGTAATTAAAATTATTGCGAGATGATCTCTGATCCATTTTTTCCTGTGACTTGTTTTGGAGAAAGTGTTTAAGGTATTTGGATCTGTATTTATCAATCTTACTTAATTAATTTTCCTATACGATTAAACCTGAGGGATTTGATTTTTTCACCTAAGTTGATGATCGAAAGATTAGGACTCCATGACCAATAAACAATTAAAGGGGTTCCTATAACATCGTGTTCAGGAATAAAACCCCAAAAACGACTATCGAGACTATTGTCGCGATTGTCACCCATCCCGAATACATAATCATGCTTGATCGTGTAGGATGTTTCTTCGTTATTGTCAATTATTACTTTCCCATTGATATAATCTATTGTATGTCCTTCGCGCTTAATAAACGTATCCCACCAATAATAATTATTATAGCTAAGATCAATTATATCACCCTTTTTAGGGACTCTTATCGGTCCGTAGTTATCTTCATTAAACGGAGCGCCATTCGGGAATATCCTCGGGTCGCCATATCCGTGATTTTTAACAATACCCGAATTATAATTTATATTACGAGGAATTGGAGCTGGTTTTCCGTTGACATAAAGAATTCGATTTTTAATTTCAATGGTATCACCGGCTATAGCAACAGCACGTTTAAGATAATAAGCAAAAATATCGGGTTCTACCTCATCTCTATAACCGGGAAATGCAAAAACTATTACATCACCCCTCTCGACTTTCCATAGCGCGGGAATTTTGAAATAAGGCAATTTAACATTTGTGAAAGGAATTGTTCTGGGGGTTGTTCCACCAAAAACAAATTTATTTACCAGCAAAAAATCCCCGCCCATTATTTCATTTTCCATCGAACCTGTGGGAACTTCAAAGGAAGCGATAACAAAACTATTCAAAACTAGAAATATTCCGAGAATTGTTCCGATTTCCTTGAGCCAATATTTAATGCCGTGATGTTCTTTTGTTTCTTTAGTTTCTTTTGTTTGAGATTTCATATTAATCCTGTTTGGTCATTCTTCCATCGACAAAACCGCTAAAAAGGCTTCTTGCGGAATTTCAACTCTGCCGACTTGTTTCATTCGTTTTTTACCTTCTTTTTGTTTTTCAAGAAGTTTTCTTTTTCGCGATATATCACCGCCGTAACATTTTGCGATAACATTTTTCCGAAGTGCTGAAATGCTGTCTCGAGCAATTACCTTACTTCCTATCGCAGCTTGTATTACAACTTCGAACATCTGACGGGGAATTAGCTTACGAAGTTTCGCGCATAATTTCTTCCCCCATTCATATGCTTTATCGCGGTGTACAATCGTCGATAATGCATCAACTGACTCTGTATTCAGTAAAATGTCAAGTTTAACTAGATCGGATTCCCGATATTCCAGAAAATCATAATCGAATGAGGCATAACCTCTTGATGTCGATTTTAGCTTGTCGTAAAAATCAAAAATTATTTCCGATAATGGAATTTCATACCGAATGTCAACTCTGGAAGTATCCAGATAAGTTGTATTTTTATAAATCGACCGCCTTTCGTTACACAATTTCATGATATTACCGATATATTCTGTTGGTGTAATTATCTGAGCTATTATGTACGGTTCTTTGATTAATTCGATATCACCAATAGGCGGCATTAAAGCAGGATTATCCACTATTACTAATTCTTTATCCTTTTTTATGACTTGGTATTCAACGTTAGGAACAGTTGTTATCAGGTTTTGATTATATTCCCGTTCAAGTCTCTCCTGAATTATTTCCATATGAAGTAAACCCAGAAAACCGCAACGAAATCCGAATCCTAATGCAACAGATGTTTCAGGTTCGTAAATCAAAGCCGCATCGTTTAATTTTAATTTATCCAACGAATCACGTAACAATGCAAAATCGTCCGCATTAGTAGGGTACAGTCCTGCAAATACCATCGGTTTAACATTTTTATAACCCGGAAGCGGTTCTGAAGCAGGTTTATCTGCATTTGTAATTGTGTCTCCTACTTTCGTGTCGTGAACATCCTTAACCCCGGCAATTAAATAACCAACGTCACCTGCTTTTAACACTCCCGTTCTTTCGCGTTTCAACTTCAGGATTCCAATTTCTTCCGCTTCATAAATTTTTCCATTTGAAAAGAATTTTACTTTATCCTTTTCCTTAAGAATACCATCGAATAACCTGAGATAAACGATGGAACCGCGATAGGTATCAAAAATTGAATCGAAGATGAGAGCCCTGAGTGGTAGATCGAAATCACGATTCGGGGGCCGAATCCGTTCAACAATGGCATCGGTAATTTCGGTAATTCCGATTTTTTCTTTGGCGCTCGTTAAAATTATTTCTTCTTCCTTACAACCTATCAAATCCATAATTTGATGTTTAACGGGCTCAATCATAGCGCCCGGTAAATCAATTTTGTTTATAACAGGAATTATTTCCAAACCAGCGTCAATTGCCAGGTATAAATTTGTAATCGTTTGAGCTTCTACACCTTGTGATGCGTCTACTACCAGAATTGCCCCTTCGCAAGCAGCGAGGGATCTGGAAACTTCATACGAAAAATCGACATGTCCCGGTGTATCAATCAAATTTAAAGTGTACACTTTTCGGTCTTTTCCTGTGTACTGCATCTGAATGGCGTGTAATTTAATTGTAATACCTCGTTCCTGCTCAAGATCCATATCGTCAAGAACTTGATTTACTTTCATCTCCCTCGTTGAGATCGTGCCGGTATATTCCAATAATCTATCCGCTATGGTTGATTTACCATGATCTATATGAGCAATAATACAAAAATTTCTAATATTTTCAGTCATAATTTACCTAAAAAAATAACCGCCTGTGTTGGCGGAACAAAAAAATATACAACAAAATGGTGATTTTTCCAAAGATTAGTGTTTTTGAGGAGCTAAAATATTACATTAAGATGTTTTCAACCACTTTTCAAGTGATCCCAATAATTGTTTCAATCCTTTTTGCAAGGAATCGTGTATTTCAACAGGTATTTCTTTTAAAATTTCTTGATGGATTTCGATATATCGTTTCTCTAATTTCTTACTGATATCTATTCCTTTGGGAGTAAGGCTTACTAATATGCGTCGTCTATCTTGCAGATCAATGGTACGTGTGAGAACATCTTTACCCTCCAGGTCGCGTCGAGTATTCTTGTTAAACGACTACCGCTAATATTAATGTGCTCACTGAGTGCTTTAATGTCATCTTCGGCTCGCCTCGAAATAATCTTAACGTCCGGAATTTTGAAATTGTTAAAACGAGCTGTTTTGATAACCGCTCCTCTTTCTCCTGGCAATTTGTCAATAACTTGAATGTCAAATCAGCAATTTCGAGAGCTGTATTTTTTTGTTTTGAATTGTCCATGTGAAAATTCTATTTTACAAAATATACCATATATTATGAAAAATTCCTATAGACTTAACCAATAATTTATTTTTACCAGTAAAATATTATCTGCTGGAATCACAAATATATTGGATAAATTCTTTTGAAAAGGAGTGGTGTAGCCTAAATCGTAGGCGTTTCGTGCTTGGGTCCAAACGAAATAAAACGTGCTGCCGGGTAAAAATTCCCATCTCAGCACTACATTTGCATTGAATATTTTGTAGTTGAAATCCTTAAAATAAAAATTATATTGATAGTCCGAAAATTTTTCGGGTGTATCTAATTTTTTAAATTTTCGGTAATGCCATTTCAAAATGAAGAATTGCGTAAAAAACTGAATACTTAATTTATTGTGTAAAGTTAGGATTCCACGCATAGCTAGATTGAAATACTCGAGGTCCCGGTTACCAAATAGAGTAAATTCTTTTCCGGTAGTTCCGTCGGGCAAAGCAAGATATGAACCATTAAAAAACACTGGTGTCTCTTCATCCCATCTTCGAGAATAAGTAAATATCGGCCCAAATTCTATCCAGGTTGTAGGTCTTAACGACAGGGTAATTGATCCCATACCTTCCTCTTTCTTTTTGCTGTCAGTTTCATATAAGAAATAAGTTGAAAAACTAACAATCCTTCTGCTATCGGAATTAACTAAAAAATTAATTT
>CAYTID010000015.1:0-32920 GCA_964437735.1 uncultured Ignavibacteriaceae bacterium
TAATAAAATACTCTCAGCAAAACAAAACAGAACTTAAAATATTTGAATATGTTACCAGAACAAGAAATTTTAGATGATATTGTAAATTTTTTCTCTGATATATATGAAGTAAAAGTAAATCAAAGAGGATTTAAATATGCAGCTTATAAAAAAACTTGGCTCTAAAAACTTGAACTTAATGATAATTCACAAGATGAAGCCAAAACAAAACAAACTGTAAAAAAATTACAAGAATATATTTTAAATCAATTCGGAGCTAAAAGGATTAGTATTGAAGCCAATGTAGCAGAAAATATGACTTTGCGTTTTAAAGGGGAAGAAACGAAAGATTTTGAGTTAGATCATTCAAAATTAATGGCTTTTGATATTCTTGATCTCCAAACTGGATGTGCATTTGAAATAAGTTTATCAGATGCTTTTGCTGAATTTTTCAAAGTTGTTTTAAAAGGACTATTAGATTCACGGGTAAAAAAACTTTATTTATGTATGCGCAATCATAATTATAAAACAACAAAGCACGGTTCTATTGGTAAATCTGGATATATCAAAGTAGCATCATCGGGTATGGTTCAACAATATATTCAGTTGGCAAAACTGTACAAGTTGGAAATTATTATCATTGATATATTTCCATTGTGTAACCTATAAATCTATCGTAAAATGAAAAAAGAAATAGTAAAAACAATTATCGGAAAGAAATTTATTGTCTATATTGAAAAAGTTTATGAAGCAGAAATTGATAAGGAGGGACGATTAATTTGCGAACCCGAATCAGAAGAGATTAAAGAAATAAGATGTCTTGATAACAAAAAGAGATATCGTGAAAAGGATTTTAAGGAAATACAGTGGTGATCCAATAACAAATTATACCAATTGGGTTAGGAAACAATATAGGACATTTATCAAGGAAGCCTTGAACAAAAATGGATATAAAGCCAGCACTCCATCTGCGAAGAATGGTAAAAAGAAATCAACAGGATACCCCGACATTGAATTTGTCGATGAGTTTAACAGGATTAATTACTTGGAATGCAAAACTTTCAACATCGAAAATATTAATACTACACAAAGATCGTTTTACTTGTCTCCATCAGAAGATTTTAAAGTTACTGTCAATGCTCATCATTTTGCTATCAGCTATGAGATTGTTGTTGTTGGAAGATATTGAATTTAGATGAACTTGAATTAGATGTAAAATACGAATTCAACTCTGACAATTCAAGAATGTATGACGAAAAATTAATATTAGCTGAAGGAAAATTATGATACTGGCAATGCACGCGGTGTATCTGTGTAAATATAATTGTAGCTTTAGCAATTTGCTTCTTCTTGTTTGCAACTATTAGTTAATTAAATTATATTCAAACAAGATATAGTTCTTAAATTATAGATTATGACTAAGGGAATTCCGTTTAAAGCGGAAGCTGCCCCGCAACTGTAGGTAGTCTTCACGAAGTTTGCCACTGTGGTGCCACAGGTACCGTGGGAAGGGGACTTCAAAATCGTTATGACTATGAGCCAGGAGACCTGTCAGAATCATCAGCCAAAAACTTTCGCGGGAAGGTTATGGGTAAAATAAAGTTTAACCCAACTTCTTCCGCAGAAGATTGGGTTTTTTTATTTAAAAAAAAGGTAAAAAATATGAAAATACTTCAAACAATTAAACAAGCATTATTGATCTCTGTCATTATCTTCCAGAATCTTTATTCAACCGAACAGGCTGCAGATTCTGTTAAAACTTACTATTTGGAACCATATTTTATTTCCTCAACACGTTCTGAAATATTGATTGGGGAAAGTCCTGTTTATGCAAATATCGTGACAAATGAACAAATTAAAAATATAAATGGAACGAATTTGGGCGATATTTTACAAACCCAAGGCGGAATATTTGTTAAAGATTATGGTTCCATGAATGGTTTGAAAACCATCTCACTTCGGGGGATGTCGTCCGAAAATACTCTTATTCTGATTAACAGCAGCAGAATAAATAATTACCAGAATGGGATAGTGGATTTATCCCTTATCCCGCTGGAAAATATTGAGAGAATAGAAATTGTGCACGGAGGATTATCAAGCCTTTACGGTGCTGATGCATCCGGAGGAGTTGTAAATATTATAACAAAAGATATTAAGGATGAATTAAAAATAAAATTGACAGGCTCTGCAGGATCTTTTGGTTATGGTAAATATTCACTGGGCTTATCTAATAGATTTGATAATCTAGGGATATCAGGATTTATCAGTCACGAGAAAGGATCGAACAATTACACTTATTCAAATCCCCTTACCGGAAATGGAAAAATCAAAAAAAGGGAAAATTCTGACTTTAAAACAGAACAAATTAATTTATCATCGACTTATAAGATGTCTTCTACAGAACTTAAATTAAACAATTTATACACGAGGTCTGCACGCGGAACTCCCGGGAATTTAATGTACCCATCCTTATTTGCAAGGCAATCGGATGATATTATATCATCTCAATTAACCGCAATCAATAATTCATTCGATAAGTTGAGTATAAAAAATATAATATCATTTTATTTTTCTGAATACGATTATGTTGATCCATCTTTCCTTGTTGATTCTTATTCGAGGAATTTACAGTATAGCATTAATCCTCAAGTGGATTATATAATTAACGATCAGGTAAATTTAGTCATCGGAGGAGAAATAACGCAGGCGCAAGTATCAGGTAATGATTATCCCGCTAACGTCAACAGTTCACAGAGCGGGATTTATGCTACAGGTAATATATCTTTTCAATTTGAAAATAATATTCTAGATGAAATAATATTTTATCCCTCTCTCAGATACGATCATTATTCGGATATTGATGGGGAATTTAATCCTAATATCGGTATCAATGCAAGTTTCTTTGATAAGATAAATTATCGAATTAATTACGGAACAAATTTTCGTATGCCAACCTTAAATGAGCTGCATTTCAGGGATATTTGGGGGAATTCAGGAAATTCCGAATTATTGCCTGAATATTCAAAGGTTTTTGAAACGGGCTTCAATACAAAGATTAATATATTCGGAATGATGAGAATTAGCGTATCATATTTCAATGTTATGACAAAAAATAAAATAATATGGATACCGGCAGATGATTGGACATATTCACCGGTTAATCAAGGATTAATTTATTCAACAGGATTTTTGTTTAACGTAAATTATCGCATCGGTCAATTAATCGATTTGGATTTAGCCCACACTATTAATGCAGCAAAAAATAGATCAGGTATAAAGGGAGAATCAATGTATAATAAATACTTGATATACAGTCCGCGTGACATTACTAAAATAGGGGCAAGATTTAGTTATGGAATAATATCACTCGGGCTGGATAATATTTGGGTAAGTAAAAGTTATACTAATAACTTGAACACCAAAGCAATTCCGGCATATGCGGTCACCAATATAAATATTATTGTGAAACAAATAATCGGGAAAGTATCGGCGAAAATAGAGTTTGATAATTTATTTAATAAGAGTTATCAAATTATTGAACACTATCCGATGCCTTTGGATTATAAGAAATTAACTGTGTTTTATGAATACTGAGTTGTGATGCACTTATATCTTTTTAATTTTCCTTCGACGACTGCTTTTAATAATTCCATGTCAACCGGTTTTGTTAAATAATCGTCGATTCCTAACTGAATTCCTGATCGGACTATTCCTCCGTCACCGAAAGAACTCATCATGATAAATGGAATATTTTTCAAGTGTTGATATTTTTGGATAACATTGAAGAAACTCATACCGTCAAGCTGGGCGTCAGGAAATTTTAAATCCGAAATTATAAGGTCGACGACATTATTTTCCAGGATATCCAATGCGTCAGCAACATCGATTGCGGTAATAACTTTATAATTCTCTTGAGTTAATTCCTCTTCGACGACTTTTAATAATATTTCATCATCGTCCACAAACAGTATTAAACCTTTGTGATACGATTTTGCATATAAATTCAGTATAAAAGACTCGGTTAACGATTCTTCTTCATGTGTTAATAAATATTTGGATTTGAGCTGTTCCAAAAATATTTTATCCCGAGTATTGTATTTACTGAATCTTACAATCTCTTCTACTTTTGAGGTAAATATTTCAAGGCGAACATCTAATTCTAATTCCGTATGTTCTTCAAATGAGAATTCAAAAAGTTCTTTTAACTGAAGGATTTTATGGACGTTTTCCAGGGTTGGTTGTCCGTTTATCCAAAATTCTCGCAGCCTGGTTTTATAAAATTTTATTTTATCCTCAAACTTTTGCGGTATAGATGTTCCTAATAATTCCAATTTATGATCATATTCTTTCGTAAATTGTTCTTTTAGTTTTTCCATTCTTGTTAAAAATTTTTCATCCATTTCCTGTTTGATTGCACTACGGATATTTTCAATATTTATTTTGTCTTGTTCCAGCATTAACTCTTGTTGTAGGGTAATATTAGAATATTCGGCTTCAAGATCTTTTAAATATTTTTGCTTTAAATTCTCCTTTTCAGTTTCTAATTTCAATTCAAATTCTTCAGTTAATTTTATTTTTATTCTCTTTTCAATCTCGATCAATTTTGCCGATAGTTCTTCATCCTCAATATTTTTGGCTTTTTGCAGTTCCTCTGAGAGTGTCTTGTGATAATTTGTTTCAAGCTCTTTTTGTTTTTCCAGTAAAAATTTATTTAACGTTTTCCTCTCAATTTCGAATTTGTGTTTTAATTCTGATTCAGATGCAAAATATTTATCTTTGTATTCCTTTTCAAGATTTGATTTTATTAATTCTATGTGTTTGGAATTAGAAACGTTATTCTCATTTTTTACTTTATTGATTTCTTGTTCAAGTATTTCTCGGTATTTCTTTTCCAAATCCGACTTTTGTATTTCAAGCGCTTGGCGTTCAATATTTAATAAATTATTTGCTTCTTCCTGTATACCGTTTTTTATATTATCTATTTTGGATTTGTATTCTTTTTCAAGTCTGGACTTAATTTCATTTTCAATAAAACTTTGCTCCGCTCGAAATTGTTTTTTAAGCCGTTCCTCATTATCAAGTAATTCTAAGTCTAATTTTTCAAGAAAATCCTTCTCATATTTGTTTTCTAGGGCATAGATATTGTCTTCATACGTTATCTTTAAATTATTTATCTCAGTTTCGTATTTTAATTTCTGATCTTCTAGTTTTTTAAGGAAAGATAATTCAATATTTTTAATTTCTTCATTAAATTTCACTTTGTAATCCGAATCGAGTTCAGATTTAATATCATTTTCTGAATCCTGGATAAAGTTATTGATTGTAGTTGATTTGATGTGATCAATTAATCTATCAGAAACTGCTACAGTAGCAGGAACGCAAGGAGAAACTGTTAAATGATTTTTGAAATATTCAATTCGCTCGACAAATGCTTGAATATAGCAATTAGTTGGATCTATTGATTTTGCGTCATTAATTAGATCAAGCGCCAAATCAAATTCTTTATTCTTAATTAGGATATCTGCATCTTTAAACAGCTTCGATACATTTTTACTATCATCGAATGGTCCCACTTTCAAACATCCACAGTTGTTTTCTATATAATCAATTATAGCAAATATATAAAGTATCATATTAAATATCAAATTATTTAATATGATTTTACTACCATTAAAAGGTGTTTGGTTATAATACTAAAAAAAACTATATTTAAAATAAATTTATAAGAAAAATGTTAGTAAAAATTACACGGATCGATGAATCAAGGTCAGATATATTTTTGCCGAAGTATGCAACACCCGGCTCAGCCGGCATGGATATTTTTGCAGACATTAGCGAGCAACTGACTATTAATCCGGGAGAAACGCGACTAATTCCAACAGGCTTTAAAATGGAATTGCCTCCGGGTTATGAAGCACAGATAAGACCAAGAAGCGGTTTAGCAATAAATAATGAGGTCGGAATTTTAAATTCACCGGGTACAATAGATTCAGATTATAGAGGCGAGATAAAGATTATTTTAAAAAATTTTGGCAAGAATAATTTTATAATTAATAAGGGTGACCGTATTGCTCAAATGGTTATAACTTCTTATATTCGGATTGAGTGGAAAGAAGTAAACGAGATTAATGAAACAGAGCGGGGTAGCGGTGGTTTCGGACATACAGGAAAATAAGAGTATTTATGGACGGTAATAATTCGATAGAAAGAAACAACAAAGATCAAATCGATTTTAAAATAAAATACCCGGAAATCATGATACTTGTTGCAGGGATATTATTACTCGGCTTGCTGCTATTTTCTATTCAATCAATTGTTACTCCATTTATTATAATATTATCTATTATATTTTTATTGTATCCCCTCCGTAAAAATAAATTAGTCAAAATAATTATGTGGTTGTCGGTAATCTTATTTTTACTCTGGGTATTTTTTGAGTTGATTAATATATTGTTTCCTTTTATTATAGCGCTTTTACTCGCATACCTTTTTAATCCGCTTGTTAAAAAACTGAAAACATACACTATACCTCGATGGTTAACTTCATTAGCAATTTTATTATTTATGTTAGGAGTTCTAATCGCCGGGGTTATTTTTGTGATGCCTGTTGCAATACAACAATTCAACGGTATTTTATTTGCTATAACTGATATAACATCAAGTGTTGCTGTTCAGATAAAAGAAGGGAAATTATTTGAATGGCTGAGCAAGTATGGCGTTCCCATCGAATATTCAAGAGAAATTCTTCCGCAGCATTTTGCACCAAGACTTGAGGGTATTCTTACAAAAATTTTTGAAACAGTTTTAAATTTTTTCAGCAGCATTTCAGATATTATCACTCAAATAATAAATATTATCATTATACCTTTTCTAACATTTTATCTGCTGAAAGATTTTCCAAAAATAACAGAAAAAATCGCCTCTGTAATTCCTCCGGCGGAACAGGAGTTTATTTTTAACTATCTGTCAAATATTGATAAATTACTTGGGCGATATTTACGAGGAGCATTATTAGTTGCATTTATTCACGGTTTTTTAATCGGTTTCTTTTTATGGATATTCGGAATAATTTATCCTCTTGTTCTTGGGATGGTATCGGGAGTATTGAGTCTGATACCGTATTTCGGTCTTTTCATCAGTGTGACTTTAGCATTTATATTCGCACTCTTCAGTGGCGATCCGGTTTGGTTGAAGATAGTTTTTGTTTTTGCCACTTTTGGATTTTTATTGATAATGGAAACATCAGTGATCTCTCCTAACATAATGGGCAGACAAATTGGTTTACATCCGGTGGTTTTAATATTATCATTACTTGTTTTTGGACATTTTCTCGGTTTTATCGGATTATTAATTGCCCTTCCTGTGAGTGCAATAATTATTATGACTATGAAAGATTGGTTTGAGAGGAGAAAAGAAAAAAATAAATTAATGCTAGACGAGGCAGTTTAAGATGCCCGGGAAATTATATCTTGTATCTATACCAATAGGCAATCCGGACGATATAACCGTTCGGGCGATAAAAGTATTGAAAACCGTTGATTATATCGTATTAGAAGAACAAAAAGAGGGGGCGAAATTTCTCAGATATCTCGACATCCAATCACCCACTGAATTATTGAATGAACATAATGAAGAAAATATGACAGAGGTATTGTTGGATTATCTGAATTCCGGTAAAAATGTAGCCGTAATTTCAGATTCCGGGACTCCTGTTTTTTCCGATCCCGGAAGATTGTTAGTGCAAAGTTGTCATCAACAAAATATCCGTGTAATACCTATTCCGGGTGCTTCTTCTTTAATGCCGGCATTGATTGTTTCGGGTTTTCCTATAGATAACTTTCTATATTATGGCTGGTTATCCCCCAAAACAGATGTAAGAAAAAACGAACTGCGATCTTTAAAAAGAGAAAAACGGACAATAGTTATTCTTGATACTCCATACAGATTGAAATCTCTTGTCCGGGACTTGAAAGAGATATTCACAGACACAAGGGAAATTTGTGTTGCATATAATATTACTTTGGCGGACGAAAAAATAATATTAGGGAATCCTTCAAAAGTCTATAACGAAGTAATAAAAAATAATTTGAAGGGAGAATTCGTGCTTTTAATCAGTGGAATTGAATAAGCACGCATATCTTTTCTTCATTTTATGCTTATAAAATCACTTTTTTGTTTTAACAACTTATCCGCACTGCTTCGACTGATTTCAAAAATCTGAGTGGCATTAGAAACAGTTACCCTGTAAAGATTGCTATCCGGCTGAACTGGATACAAATTAGCTGAGATGTTGCCTGTAATATTTAAAATCAATTGTGGATTAGCAAGCGTGACAACGGTATCAATAAAATTATCTGCTCTGAGTTCTTTGAGCGAGGATATCAAACGATTAACAGAATTTTCATCAGCGGAATCTTCATTAACATACCAGGATGTATTTTTCAGTATCAAATTCCAGGTGTCATCTGGATAGTGGAATGTTATATTGTTAATGACTTCTTTGTCAATTTGCAAAATTAATTTTTCACGCCAATCGTTCAGATTCTTATTAACCAGCCATGAGTTAAGTCTTTCGCCGAGGTAAACATTATTAGAGGACATCGGACGGATATATGATTCCATATAGGAGGGACCCATTTTTCCAATTACCAGTGAAATGTATTTGTTGTTCGAATGGTAAAAACTTAACGATGTCCCCGTCAAAGTGTCAACCTGAAAAAGAATTTGTTTTTCGGGATTCGAGGAAATTAAACTATTGATTTTTAAATTAACTGCTGAGGATAATAAGGTCAAAACAGCAGAATTATCCGCAATATAATTTATAGGAGATGTAATCGTCCATACTCCTGAAATATTTTCAATTACGATCTTACGCCCGATTTTTGATATTTCAAATCTGACAACCTTTGCGGAGTCAATAACAATTTCTGAATCAATTAATTCGTAGCTGGCATCCCTTTCTACATAGGGAGAAAAAATAAAAAAGCTTATTAATGCCAGAGCTGCAAATAAGATTATCAAATATTTTGTAGAAGTTTTCATAATGGGTTATGAATTATGGAGTCATTTCAATTTGTTTTCGGCGTTGTATGCGCAAACGCCATCTTACTATTCCAAAAATTACTATAAATAATGGGGGAGCAATTAAGTTTAATGCTTTTACGAATGTTTTCGTACCGTCGGATACTTCATCTAAAGGTTTTACTGCGAGGTCTTTTGTCCTGATAGTGGATAATCCGATATCGTCAACCAGCCAGTCTATTAAATTGTTAGCAAAAATTAGATTATCTTTTGTGCCTGCGTACATATCCTGGAAAAAATCACCATCTCCGACTACGGCAATTTTAGTTGAAGTACTTGTATTAAAGTTACCTATATCGGAAACTAAATCTTTCTCTGAAAATAGACTTCTAAATGTTCCTTCAACAGCAACCGCCAGTGGAATGTATGATTCTGTAAACATCTCCTGTGTGAATTGCTGTGTTGGATTAATTAAAAATGGGCCTTCCATTATCCCACTCTTATTGGAAGAAGTCAGCATTACAGTATATGTGAGTCCTTTTTTTTCCGAAATACCAGTGTCAATTGAACTTACGAAGTGAAACATAACAGGGGAGAGGTTTTTCATTGCTATAATGCCTGGATTGAATTCACTCGCGACGGGGATGTATGGATAGGGGATTTGACTTTGGATTGTCATATATCCTGTCTGTTGTGCGATAGTAACATTCGCACAACGTGCATCACGGACTAAGTTATTATTAAGTCTAATCCCATACGATTCCAACAGATCATCAAGGTTCAAATCGATCGGTTTAGCCATTTGTTCCTGCAGATTTGCATCAATCTTATTAATAAAGAAAGCTGTTTTCCCGCCTCGCATTATATATTGATCGATAAGATATTTATCTGAATCGCTAAAAGATTGCTTTGGAGCCGCGATTATTAACGCCTCAATATCATCCGGAATTGTTTCTAAATTTTCAAAAGAAACCTGTTCTATTTCATATTGCTCGGATAGAAGTTGCCGCATTTGTTTCATATCATCCAGGGATGGTTCTCCGTGTCCTGTTGAAAATCCAATCTTACGATTTACTCCAGATGTGAGTTTCTTAATTCTCGAACTGATTTCATATTCCAGCTTATCTAAATTTTGGATAACCGGAATTTGTTCTTGCTTATCTCCATAAAGAAATACAAGACCCATATAAGCTTTTTCAATTTGAAGTTTATCATTTTTAACTACCTGAACCTGTACGGGTGGTATTCCATAACGTTGCGCCTCCTGTTCGATTTCTGGTTTTGCGGATGGATCGATAAACTCATACTGGAAGTTATTGTTAGAATATGCTCTGTAATCATCTAATTGATCTTTTAATAAACGTCGGTTACTGTTGTAGGGTGCAGGGAGGTCTGCAGTAAAATATACCTTAACTAAAAATTTATCGTCTAGCGAAGAAACAAGAATTTTACTCGTTTCTGAAAGAGAATATGATTTAGAGGATGTTAAATCCAGCCGGGTAAATATATTGACTGAAATGAAATTAATGAATATTATTATCCCGATTACAAGTAATAACTGTATAATTGTTTGTTGTTTTACTTTACTCATTTATGCCCACCTCCTCTTGCTTAAAAAAGTCGAACTTAGGTAAAGCATCAAACCCATAAATGATAAATAATAAACAATATCGCGAGTATCAATAACTCCCCGGGCGATATTTGAAAAGTGATATTCAATGCTGATATATTCAAGCAAAGGAGTAATAAAACCCGGTACGAAAATAAGTATTTTATCAAGTATAAATATAATAAAGACAAATAAGAAACTAATGATAAAAGCCACAACTTGATTCTCAGTTATTGTCGATCCCAATAATCCGATACTAATAAATACACCTCCGGCAAGTAAAAGACCCGCATATCCTCCGATTACCGGACCAATATCTATATTTCCCAGAATAGAAACAGTTGCATAATAAATAAGTGTTGGGATCAGTGCAACAATAAAAAGGGACCATCCGGCTAAAAATTTTCCAACAATAATTTCATAATCTTTCAGGGGCTTTGTTGACAGAATTTCAATTGTTCCGCTCTTTTTCTCTTCGGAAATCAGTCGCATAGTTATTGCAGGTGCAAAAAATAGGAGTAGAAAGGGACAGGTTTCATAGAAACTGCGAAGCGAAGAAACATTCGCGAGGAAAAGACTGCTAGTGAAAAACCATCCGATTAATATTAAAAATACCACAATTACGATATATGCGACCGGTGAATCAAAATATGACCGAAATTCTTTTGAAAATATTATTTTTATGTTTTCCATATATTTTTACCAATATTAATTGATTATGCTGCACTAAGAGTAAGTTCATGAAATACATCTTCCAGGCTTGTTTGTTCACGATGAAGTTCCAACAAGTTCCAGTTATTTTCTATGCAATGCCTGAATATCAATTTTCGGATATCAACTCCTTTTTCAACTTCAATTTTCAGTTTGATAATCCCTTCGCGTTCTTCAACTAAAAGAATCTGATGAATGGAAGGAAGCGAACTAAAACGGATTTTAATCATTTCAAAATTATAATTATCAGGAGTTTCAATTTCGACAAAAATTCTTTCGTTACCCTGGAAACCGCTTTGCAGTTCGGCGGGAGTTCCGTTTGCTACGATTTTTCCATGACTGATTATTAATACACGGTTACAGGTGGCTTGTACTTCGGGTAAAATGTGAGTTGAAAGAATGACTGTTTTTTCACGCCCTATCTGACGGATAAGGTTTCTTATTTCAACAATTTGGTTCGGATCAAGGCCGCTGGTTGGTTCATCAAGGATCAATATTTTGGGATCGTGTATCATTGCTTGTGCAAGACCCACTCGTTGACGATACCCTTTCGATAACTGTCCGATGTCCATGTGTTTAACATTCGAGAGTCCGCATATACCAGTCATTTCACGAACTTTTCGATTGATAGAAGGTTTATGAACGCCCTGGAGTTTCGCTGAAAATTCAAGATAATCCAGAACATTCATATCTGTATATAAGGGATTGTTTTCAGGAAGATACCCGATGAGCTTCCTTATTTCAAAGGAGTTTTCCTTAACATCTTTACCCTCAACCATAATGGTCCCTGAATTCGGCGTAAGGTAGGAAGTAATCATCCTCATTGTTGTTGTTTTTCCGGCTCCATTGGGTCCGAGGAAGCCAACTATTTCTCCATAATGGATATCAAAGGATATTTCGTTGACAGCTTTGATATCACCGTACATTTTAGTCAAATTAGTTACATTAATTGACATAAAATTCCTTAATATAATTTAATGAATTAGTTTAATTATTTGGTTAAATAATTTTAGAATGTTTCGAGAAAAATATACAAAATTCAAAAAAAAATGCAACATGAAAGGGTTACCATATCAAAGATATCAGCGGACAAAATAATTTATTAATTTAGAAACTAATTTTGCCGTCGTTAAATTCGGATGGTGTAGATTTTCGAGCGGTGCAAGTTCTACAACATCGAAGCCGATAACATTTTTATTCTTTCCCAATTTTTTTAAAAAAGTCATTGTTTCATTCCAGTACAAACCATTAGGTTCGGGAGTTCCGGTTGCGGGCATAATAGACGGATCGAATCCGTCAACATCGAATGAGACGTATACATTATCGGTAAGCTTATCGATTGCGTAATCGTACCACATTTTCAAAAATCTATTGTATTTACCCTCACGTATTTCATGCGCGTAAAGTGTTGTAACACCATTATTTTTAATAAAATCAGCTTCCTCGATACTCTGTGCTCTTATACCTACCTGAACAATTCTATTAGGATTAATAAGTTCACAAATCCTTGCCATAACTGATGCATGACTAAACTTATTTCCCTGATATTCCAATCGTAAATCCGAATGTGCATCAATATGCAGGATAGATAAATCAGTATATTTTTCAGCAAGCGGTACTATGAGAGCCTGAGTGATAGTATGTTCGCCCCCCAATGTGCCAATATATTTATTTTGCTGAATTAATTTTCTGCTCACCTGATAAATTGAATTTAAAGCCTCTTCATCATTCAAATCGGTGAATTTCATATAATCGAGTGTCGCGATTCCAAGTTCGCGATCGATTTGTCTTCCTGTTTCTTCATCATAAAATTCAACAAAATGAGAAGCTTCGAGTATCGCTGCCGGACCTTTACCCGTCCCGCCACCGTAGGAGACGGTTTTTTCATAGGGAATTGGAAGTATTACTACTTTTGATTTATCATAGGATGATTTGTCCTCATCTATACCTAAAAAATTTTGTTCAATTCCGAGTGTTATAAACATTTTATTTCCTCTGCACTTATATATTTAATTGTTATAATTTAATAAAATTCTTTAAAAAAAAGAAGAGAGAATATCAGATGAGGTTTGCTTGACTATCAATTGATTTTTGTTTTAATTTCCTAAAAGTCCGATGAGCTCAGCGAGATTACATTATATTATCCTATTGTCCCTGATTTGTATTTGGTGTGTTTTGTTATTCGTACCACCCATAATAGCGGCGAATTATGGAAAGGCGAATATTGGGGCAGAGCTATGTTATAATTTTTATGACAAAGTATGTCATCAATACGAAAGCCGGTCAATATTTATTGCCGGACATAAAATGGGTGTTTGTGCACGGTGTGCGGGAATTTACTTAGGATTTTTTGTGGGTATTTTGATTGTTCCACTTGTTAAACATAAATATAAATTTGATTTTAGAAGTTTAACTCTAATAACTTCTCCTATGATCATTGATGTTACACTTAATATTATAGGAATGCATCAGAGTAATTTATTTACGAGAAGCTATACAGGATTGGCATTTGGAATTTTTGCAGCGATACTGTTATATCCCACTTATCAAAAAGCATTTTTTGAAATATTAGGAAATAAAATAAGAAAGGAAAAATTATGTTAGAAAAGCCCGACAAATTCATTCCCGCTTTGTACGGAGGAATAATAATTGGCGTAATATCGTCCGTACCGTTTTTGAATCTGATTAACTGTCTTTGCTGCGCCGGAATAATGTTAGGAGGATTTTTGTCAATTTATTTTTACAAAGAAAATTTTACTCCTGATACTCCACCTTTTACGACCGCCGATTGCGTTAGCGTCGGTCTGTATGCAGGAATAATCGGGGCTTTCATAGGAGCAATTCTGGATTCTGTTTTTCTCATGATATTTGGAAATGTTGTTGGTGCATATGTATTGGAATTTTTGCAAAACATGGAACTTGATATTCCCGACGAAGCGCTCGAAAGTATTGAGCAAGCATTCGATCAGTCTTTAAGCGCTGCGAGTATTTTAATTGGATTGATATCAGGGATTATTATAAACAGTATTTTCGGAGTTTTGGGCGGTTTAATAGGTTTTAATATTTTTAAACCTAAACCCACGCTTTCACAATCACAAAATCAACTGAATGTTTAAAAAATACAAACATGTATTATTTCTTATATTAAACTGGTTCATTCTACTTCCGGTAATTTTTGCTCAGACGGGGGATGATTATAAAATCATCTCCCATCAGTCATCCATTAAGATATACCCTTCTGATTTTAGTGTTACTGTTATTGATACTATCAAGATGATTAATAAGATTTTCGCAAAAGACGGCTTAATTCTGAAATTGAATCCCAAATTAGAAATCGAATATATATTTCATAACTCAAAAAAAATTAAATTTGAACAAAAATATGAAAATGTAAAAATATATTCGTTAGGTGCAAATGCGGAAATAATAATAAAATATTCGGGTGATTTTCGATACAGGACAGAATTTTCTTATTTTACAGAGAATAATTTTGCTCTCTCAGGACAGGAGTTATTTATTGTAGGAACCAAATCTTATGAGTATTTTCGATTTGCCATTCAAACATCTGACAATTGGGATATTATTACAGCCGGGAATTGTGTTTACAAAAAATATTCAAACGATACTTTGATACAGGTTTTTGAAAATCATGATTTCATTCAAACTTTAGGTTGGATTTGCGGCGGAAAATATCAAAAAGAGACAAAGGATATAAACGGTATCTCAATTTCAACTTATTTATTTCCGGAAGATTCTACTTCTGCCAAGGTATTAATTGATCAGACAGAAAAAATCATTGAGTATTACCAAAAGATATTTACTCAATATCGGTTCAAAAAATTGGATATTGTGGAAGTTGAAGATTGGCTTGCCGGAAATGCCGTATTGGCAGCAGCGTTTCCTTCGGTTATTCTTGTAAAAAAACAGGCATTTCAAACGGAGGATGCTTATAACAGCGCAAGAACTATTTTACCGCACGAAGTCGCACATCAGTGGTTACCTTTATCGGTATTTGTTGATGAAAACGATATGGCATTATTATCCGAAGGATTCTGTGAATACTCATCTGTACTATACGGTGAATGGTCGGGTGATCCTCAGGCAAGGGATTCTCTAAAAAATCATCCGTTAAAGAGGCCTCTCTTGATGCGAGCTTTAAAAGGGAATGATTTACCACTCCGGCGCAAAGCCGATATTCGTTCAACACCCACACACTATCTTAAGGGTGCGTATGTTCATAACATGCTACGACTCATTATGGGAGATTCAGAATTTAAAATTTTATTAAAGGAATTTACATCTCAAAACGTTCTAAAAACTGTAACAGCTTCCGATTACAGAAAAATGGCTGAAAATATTTCGGGTAAAAAGCTTGAATGGTTTTTTAATCAATGGACGGAACAGACAGGAATTCCACGATTAAAAATTTATGGCGTAAAAATAAAAAAGTACGGAATTGGGTGGCAAACTGAGGGACGGGTCAGACTAATAGGTTATGAAAAAAAATATACGACACCTGTGGAGTTAACAGTAGAAACGGCTGCGGAGGAAACCAATAATTTATATTGGATAGGTTATGATGATGAGAATAATTACTTGAATGAAATACAATTTAAAATTGAAACGGCTGAAAAACCTTTGAGAATAATTTTGGATAAAAACGAAAACATCTTAAAGTATCAAAAACTACCGGCTAAATTAAGTGACTTGCGAGACCCTGCAGAAGGTGTAATGATAATCGGGACTCGAGGGGGGGGGAAAGATACAATCAGTTATACAAAATTGCTAAAAGGGATTCAATAGAAATGGATAAAGCCTGGTGGTGGCTGAAAATTATTCCTGACACTGCTGCCACTCTAAGGAATTTGCAGGATGACAGAGTATTTATTTACGGAGATATAGACGACAATAAAATAGCTTCTGAAATTTCATCTAAATTTAAACACATAACTGTTAACAATACTGATAGTTTGGGATTAATTCAAATAATAGATAATCCATATCGGGATCAGGGGCTAATGTGCTGGATAATTCCTTTTACCGAAAATTCTTTTCCCCAACTTTTACCATACGATGCATCCTATGTAATTGTCAATAATTCCGAAATTATAGAAAAAGGTGTTTGGTTTGAAGAAGATGATGATATTGTTGTTGAGATAAAATAAATAGTTGGAGTCCGCCTGTCCAAGGGACTCCTTCGGAGCGGCGGATGGAGTAATGGAGTAATGGAGTAAAATTATGACTATAAATGATTTGAAGACGCCGGCGTTATTATTGGATGTGGAAATCCTTGAAAAGAATTTGCAAGAGATGCAAAGTAAAGCTAACCGTCTGGGTGTTAATTTGCGTCCGCATATAAAAACCCACAAATGTATACAAATTGCGAAACGGCAGATTGAACTTGGCGCGAAAGGAATAACGGTTTCTACATTCTATGAAGCTCAGAAGTTTGCAGAAGCCGGTTTTAAAGATATTACCTGGGCTTTTCCGGCTCCCGAATGTTATCTCGAAGATGCTGTAAGACTATCAGAAAAAATTACATTAAGAATACTGCTGGATAATTTACACACCTTCGAGAAAGTCGAAATAAAGTGCAAAGAGCTTAATCAAAATATTCATGTATGGTTGGAGATTGATTGCGGGCAGCACCGTTCAGGAGTCGATCCTAAATCAAAATATGCTGAAGATTTACTGAGAAAATTAATTGATTCGAAATATTTGATATTCGACGGCATCCTGACTCACGCAGGGCATTCCTATAGTGCAGCCAACAAAGAAGAAATCTACAAAATTGCAGATGATGAAAAGTCGGTGATGCTGGAATTTACTGAACGAATGAGAGATAAAGGAATAAGTATTCCTGCAATCAGTATCGGCTCGACTCCAACAATGGCTGTAGCTGAAAATCTATATGGTATAACAGAAATACGTCCGGGAAATTATGTTTTTTATGATTTTTCACAGGTGCTTCTCGGAAGCTGTAAAACAGAGAATTGTACTTTAACGGTGTTATCGAGCGTTATTTCTCATCAACCGGGAGCAAATCATTTCATCATTGATGGCGGGGCGTTGACTTTTTCGAAAGATGCAGGTCCCCGTCAAATAGGAAATTATTCGGAATATGGAATGATATTCGATGATTATAGTGAGAAGATGCTTAATAACTTTCTGAAGATTCAAACGCTGACACAGGAACACGGTAAAGTTTTAAAACTTAATCAGGAACCTGATAAATTAAAGTACGAAATTGGTACAAAATTAAGAATTTTAGAGAATCATTCCTGTTTGACTGCTGTTCTGTTTGATAAGTATTATTTGGTACAAAAAAATAATGTAGTTGGTGAGTGGGAGATATTAAGAGGAAGGTAAATAATATTCTTCTCCCTGCTCAATGCTGATTGATCACTTATTCAATTTAATCCTGAAAGTTGTTCCTTTGCCTACTTTACTTTCAAGAAGTGTCAACTTTCCCTTATGGTATGTTTCAATAATTCTTTTTGATAGCGACAATCCCAATCCCCAGCCGCGTTCTTTAGTACTGTACCCGGGTCTGAAGATATCTTTTTTAAATTTTTGGTCTATCCCTTTTCCGGTATCTTTCACATCTATCAGTAGGCAGTTTCCTTTTTTGTGTGTATAAATAGTAATTAATCCACCCTTTTCAATCGCGTCGAGAGAATTTTTTATGAGATTTTCTAAAACCCACTCAAATAAGTCACGGTTTATTTTTGCATGATAACCATTGTATTGATCAAAATTAATTTCTATGTTTTTCCGTAATTGAGGGAGACGCCGTTGAAAGTACTCTACCATATTCCGAATAATTTCATCAATCGATTCATCATTCAGATTTGGTTTGGAACCAATTTTTGAGAAACGGTCTGTAACTTTTTGTAATCTTTGCAGATCATTTTCCATTTCATCAATTGTTTCCAATAATTTACTATTCGATTCTGCATTAAGTTTTATCAATTCGATCCAACCCATAACATTTGAAAGGGGAGTACCTAATTGATGAGCGGTTTCCTTAGCCATCCCAACCCAAATGTTACTTTGTTCTGTTTTTTTGATATAACTGAATCCGATATAACCTAATAGAATAAACATCCCTGCCAATGTGATTTCGATAAATGGAAGCCACCTTAACTCAGTAATAATTTCTGATTCCCCATAATGGACATACTGTAAAATGATTGTATCGTTTACCGCAATTTTAATTGGAGGATTTTTTTGATCGAATTTTGAAATAAGCGACTGTAAAAATAATTCCTTATCGTTAAATGACATCTTAGGAGAGAAATTTACATTCCGGGTGTTCATTTCAAACGGCGGGAGAGGATTATTATATGCATCGGATAATATAATCGGGAAATCGATTGCTTTTAAAACTTCATTAAAAATAAAACTGTAATCAACCTGATCGTCAGGATTTGTAGCTAAATACTGAAGTGACTTCGCATAAAGGTCGGCAATTTCTCTCTCTTTCGTCAATAATTTATTAACTATCGATTGAGTGTAAAACAAAGTTGTGAATACAAGTACGATTGCAAAAACTAGTAAGCTCAGTTTAATATTTGTCGATTTTGGAGTAGCCATCAATCAGCAGAAAATAGTTTCACTCCTTTTTGGTCCGATTGAAACAATTTTCACGGTAAGACCGGTTAATTCTTCTATTGCCTTTAAGTATATTTTGGTATTTACCGGAAAATCAGAATAATTAAAAATATTGGTGAAATCGGTTTTCCACCCTTCGAATCGCTTAAAAACCGGCGTAACTGATTTAAGTGAGTTGACATCGGTCGGAAAAGTTTTTATTTTTTTTCCTTCATATTCATAACCGGTGCAAATAAATATTTCATCGAATTTGCTCAGCACATCAAGCTTTGTGACGGCTATAGTTTCAATGCCATTAATCATGGCTGAATATTTTAGCGCGAAAGCATCGAACCAACCGCATCTGCGGGGACGTCCTGTAGTAGCACCATATTCAGCCCCTGCATCACGCAATTTATCGCCGGTCTCGTTACCTAATTCAGTCGGGAACGGACCGTTTCCAACTCGTGTACAATAGGCTTTAACTACACCAATAACTGATTTAATTGAGGTCGGAGGTATTCCCAATCCCGTACATGCGCCGCCGCTTGTGGGATTAGAAGAAGTTACAAACGGATATGTCCCATGATCTATATCAAGTAAAGCACCCTGTGCTCCTTCGGCAATAATCTTTTTCCCGTTCCTGATAGAATTGTTCAGGAAATATGCTGTATCTGTTACATATTCATCATATATCTTATCGAAATTCTCAAAATCATGCAGTGTTTTATCGATATCAATTTTTTCTGCACCGTAAATATTTTCAAAAAGTTGATTGCTTTCGAGTATATTTTTTTTCATTTTTTTTAAAAATGACTCTTTATCCAGAAGATCAACTAATTTAATTCCGGTTCGGGCAGCTTTGTCGATGTAAGAGGGACCAATACCCCTGCCTGTAGTACCGATTTTATCCGGGCTTTTTTCTCTTAAGTTATCGAGAACTTTATGATATGGCATAATCAAGTGAGCATTGTGGCTAATCAGAAGTCTGCCCGATATGTCGATGTTCAATTTCTGCAGTTGATTTATTTCATCCATCAATGCGATGGGATCCAAGACAACGCCATTCCCGATTACGCATGTTACATTCGGGTGGAATATCCCTGAAGGAATCAGATGAAGCACATATTGCTGGCTACCGATAACGACCGTATGTCCTGCATTAGCGCCACCCTGATATCTGGCGACGATATCGATATTCTCGCTCAGTAAATCGACGATCTTACCCTTGCCTTCATCGCCCCATTGGGCACCGACTATAACTTCAACGCTCATAACAATTCTAATAAAATAAAAACTCCGATAGGAAACAAGTTCGCTATCGGAGTTTTAAATTGGTTAAAAATAATTACTATTTTGAATAACTCTCAACAGCTTTATTTACCGATTTATATTGTTCAAAAATATTTGAAAGTTTAGTTATTAAAAATAAGTTTTCAATTTTTTTTGAAGCGCCTGAAATTTTCAGATCACCATTTGCATTCCTCATCGTAGATAAACCCGCGATAAGCATTCCCAGTCCCGAGCTATTCATTAATTTTACTCCTTTTACATCCACAACAATTTGTTTCTTATCTTCAGAAACAAGTTTATGAAGCATATTGTTAAGGATTGCCGCATCCGGACCGCCCATAATGTTCCCCTCTAAACTAATGACGGTAACTTTTTTGTGTTGTTTAGTTGTAAATTTCATGATAGCGCTATTTTTATTTAACTTTTGGTTTATGTTTTAATGACCATTCATATACAACTGCGCTGGCAATGTATATCGAGGAATATGTTCCTGTCACAATGCCGACGGTAAGTGCAAATGCAAATCCTCTTGTAACTTCACCACCAAAGACCATAATAATCGACAGAACAAGGAAAATTGTTCCCGATGTGATTATAGTTCTGCTCAAAGTATCATTAATGCTTTTGTTAATAATCTCCGTGAGGCTCATAGTTTTATAAATTTTAATGTTCTCACGTATACGATCAAAAATTACTACTGAATCGTTAACAGATAAACCTACAAGCGTTAAAAAAGCAGCTATCATATTCTGATCGATTTCGAAATCAAGGAATGGGGTAGTTCCATCCAAAATGGAAAGGATGCCCAAAGTAACAAAAACATCGTGAAATAAAGCTATAACAGCGCCGATTCCATAAATAAATTTAAACCGGAATCCGATGTATATTAGAATCACAATTAGCGATGCAACGATAGCATACAAAGCGCTCGTACGCAATTCCTCACCGATCTTCGGACCGATTTTTTGTTCTTCGAGAACAAAGTTAGGATTATCGGGGAAGTGTTTTGCGAGGGATTCTTTAATTTGATCTCCCATAGTAGTTCCGAAAGCATGTTCGGATGTTCTTATCAGGATTTTATTCGGATCTCCATAGATTTTAATTTCCGCTTTTGAAAGTCCGTCTTTCGTTAGCGCATCACGGATTTGTCCGATTTTGGGTACATTTTCGAATTCCACTACCATTTCGGTTCCGCCTAAAAAATCTATTCCGTAATCAATACCTTTAACGAATAAAGATATAAGTCCGGCAGCAATAACAACTATCGATAGGGTATAAAAATATTTTCTCTTAGTTAAAAAATCAATGTTTGTTTTCTTGAAAAATCTCATTATTGTTTCTCCGTTTTACGATTATCCAAAACTTATGTTTTGGCCTTTTTCAGCCATAATATTGAATACAACTCGAGTAATCACAATCGCACTGAATAAACTGGCTATAATACCGATCATCAGTGTTAGAGCAAAACCTTGAATTGGTCCAGTTCCGAAATTATATAAAATTACACCCGTAAAGAATGTTGTTAGATTTGAATCGAATATCGCTGACCAAGCTTTACTAAACCCTGCATCAACAGCTGCCCGTAATGTTTTGCCGGTCACTGCTTCTTCTCTAACGCGTTCAAAAATCAGTACGTTTGCATCGACTGCAATTGCCATCGTCAAAATCATACCTGCGATGCCAGGCAACGTTAACGTACCCTGGAATCCGGCTAATACACCCAGAATAAAGAGTAGGTTAAACAATAATGCGAGATCTGCAATTGAACCGGCTTTACTGTAATAGAAGATCATAAAAATTACTGTTAAAGCTAAAGCAAGCAGAGAGGATGTTACTCCTTTGTTGATTGAATCCTGACCAAGTGATGGTCCGACTGTTTGTTGTTGTATTATTTCAACAGGGGCGGGGAGTGCACCGGCTTTTAGTACGATTTCCAATAGACGTGCCTCGTCAATATTTTCCATTCCTTCAATTTGAGAATTACCGCCAACAATTTTAGATCTCACAACCGGTGCGGAAAAAACTCCATTATCAAGAATGATAGCGATACGTTTATTAATATTTGCGCCGGTAATCCTTGCCCAATCTCGTGATCCTTCAGAACTCATTTCCATCGTTACGATAGGTGTGTTATAATTCGGATCAATAGTTGCGCGAGCGTCCACAATTACGCCGCCGGTAAGTTCAGGTTCTTTCTTTACTGAATATAGTGTAAACCATTTTTTTCCTTCAGCAATAAATGAATGCTTGGCTGACCACGCAAATGCAAAATCAGTCGGGATAAGAGCCAGAATCTCAGGCCTCCTTAAAATTCGGTTAACCTTTTCTCTGTTTTCTTCGGCAACATAGAATTCACCTCTTCCTTCAGGTTCTGGTCGGGCAAGGTAGAAGAAAGGATGTTCTTTAGCTGCATTTTCTTCCGCCTTTAATTGATCTTCAGGGAGTGGTATCTCACTTGTATCCTTTTCGGTAGTAGTTTTTTCCGACATCTGTTCCAAAGTATCAACGAGTGATTTTCCTGCCAAGAATTTATCAATTGATTCGGAAACTTTAAGTGTAATTTCAGGTTCTTTCAAGAGTTTAAATTCGAGTAGAGCTGTACCTTGTAGTAATTGTCTGACTTCTTCTTCCTTACTAACTCCTGGAAGTTCTACAATAATTCTTCTTCCGCCTTGTTTCTGAATGTTAGGTTCGGATACACCGTATTGGTCAATTCGGTTTCTTACTACTTCCATCGCCCGATCAATCGCGTTGTTAGATTCATTTTGCAGTCTTTCCACGATATCATCGTTTGAATCCCGAATATTCCCATAATATCGGCTCATCCGAATATCCTTTTGTTCAAATTTATCCTTCAATAAACCTGTTATAGGGTCATCTGTTTTTTTGGATTCGGTACTTACATCATTGATGATTGTAGTAAAAGTTTCATCCTTGTTTTTTGCGAGGTCTTCCAATAATTTCAGAACATTGACTTCAAGGACTACCCTCATACCGCCCTGTAAATCGAGTCCGAGCTTTATGCGTTTACCGCGAGCTTCGCGAATATCAATCTCATTTTCTTCTAAGTAATTCAGACTGTCTTCGCCGCTTAGGCTTTTTAATTGTTTCGAAAAGTTGTAGTCTGTATATGTCGGATATAGCAGATACAACGATATTAAAATACTGAAAATAATTATAATTATTTTACCGCGTTGTCTTTTCACAAAAAAATAACCTCCAGTGGATGTTTGTTGTTACTTGAATATAGTGAATTTTGAGTAAAAATATAATTCAATATTACTTAAAAGTCAACAAAAAAGTATTGCTTATCTCATATTTTTCTTATATATTTGTATACTTTTAAATCAAACAAGTTAAAAAGGAGTAGATTTCTGTTATGCCAGTAATGACGCGGATGCGAGATAACATGTCGACGGTATTAATAATACTAGTTGTTGCCTTTATAATAACCATCGTTTTCGAATGGGGAATGGATTATGCAGGTTTAAGTTCTCAAAAATTCGATTATGTGGGTAAAATAAACGACCGAAAAATAAATTATCAGGAATTTGTCGAACTCGTAAAGGAAAGAGCGGAACAGCAAAAAACACAAACCGGACAGGAACCGGATGAAAATCAACTCAATCAAATCCGGGATGAAGTATGGAATTCTTTGGTAAACCAAACCTTAATCGATGAAGAAATCCAAAGACTCGGAATCCGTGTGCCCGATCAGGAAATAATCGATTGGGTAAGAGGAGAAAATCCACCGGAATTTTTAACCCGTCAGTTCATCGATTCTCTTGGCCAGTTTAACAGAGCCGCATATGAATCAGCGATTGACGATCCAAGAAATAAAGATATTTGGATCCAAATTGAATCGGGATTACGAAAACAAAGAATGCAGGAAAAATTACAAAGCGTCTTACTCGCCGGTGTCAGAGTGCCGGAGTCGGAAATTCTGCAACGCTATTCCGATCAGAGTATCAAATTTGATATCGATTATGTGCTGGCTGATCCTGACAAACTGATAACTGACGAAGCGGTTGAAGTAACAGATTCAGACATTGAAAAATTTTACAACAAAAATTCAACAGAATTCAAAGTAGAAGCTACAAGAAAAATTAAATATGTTAAGTTTACCGAAACAGCTTCTTCAAGCGATACACAATCCGTAATCAATGAGCTGAACGAAATTTTACGTCGAGTAAAATTAGGCGAAGATTTCAGAGTAATGGTCGATACTTATTCGGAAGTTCCTTTTTCAGATGCGTTTTTTAAACATGGCGAATTAAGTCCCGAAAAAGAAAACAAAATATTTTCGTCTCCTGTCGGTAGTATAGTCGGTCCGTTTGAAGATACTGACGGATACCATCTTATAAAAATCCTCGAAGAAAAAACCGGAACAGATGAGTACATAAAAGCCAGTCATATTTTGGTTTCAATTCAAGGAGATGATTCGGCTGCTGCCCGGAGCGAAGCAGCAGGAATTATTGCAAAAATCAAACAAGGCGAAGATTTTGCAGAATTAGCGAAGAAACATTCACAGGATCCCGGATCAGGGCAAAAAGGTGGTGATCTTGGTTGGTTCGGCAAAGGACGAATGGTGAAACCCTTCGAAGATGCATGTTACAAAGCTCCTATTAATCAAATTGTGGGTCCGGTTAAAACACAATTTGGTTATCACATTATTAAAGTTACAGGTAAAAGCAAAAAAGAGATGAAGGTTGCCGATCTGGTGATAAGCGTTAAACCAAGTTCTCAAACAAGGTCGGAAATTCACCAACGCGCTAGTGATTTTCAATATTTAGCAAATGAATCCGAATTTGAAAAAGAGGCAGGTATTTCTAATTATCAGGTGATAGAAACCCAACCGTTCACGGCACAAGGTTTTATTCCTGGTATAGGTTTAAATAGACAAATTAACAGGTGGGCGTTTGAGAGTAAAGTTGGATCAATAAGTGAAGTATTCGGAGTGACCGACGGTTGGGGAGTATTTTATGTTAGCGAAATAAAAAAAGAAGGAATCCGTCCGTTAGAAGAAGTTAAAGAAGGTATTAAGCCGCGCGTTCTTAGGGAAAAGAAACTCCAGCTTTTGAAAAGTAAAGTTGAGGAATTGAGGAAACAAATTCCTGACGGTGGGGAACTAAGCGCTTTAACTCAAATAAATCCCGTTTATTCTACTAATAATTCTGGTCAATTTACTGTTAATGCTGGAATTCCAGGAATTGGAAGGGATTTGGCGCTATTAGGCGCGGTGCAGACTCTTGAAGTTGGCAAGATATCGAAACCTATTGAAGGAAATAGAGGTTATTATATCGTTAAGTTGTTAAGTAAAAGTGATTTCGACACTTTAGGATATACTGCCCAAAAATCAATTTTAGAAAATCAGATTTTGCAGACAAAGAAAAATCAATTCATATCCGATTGGCTTGAAGATTTAAAAAAGAAAGCTGAAATAGAGGATAACAGGGATTTATTCTTCCGCTGATTCTGATTTCCGCACAGGGCGGAAAGATTAAGAAGATGATGCGATTAATACCATTCATATTTTTTTGTGCGTTCGTTTTCACTTGTAAAGCGGACGCACAAAATCGTTTATATTCCATAGCCATCAAGGGATCGTACATTACAACATCTAAAATCTTCTTGTATCCGAATGCCGCTGATGAATTTCTCAGAGGGAAACATCTATTGATGGACAATATATTCGGAGGAGGAATCGAACTAAGGCGTCAATTTGTAAATAAAAAAATCCAATTCGGTATCTCAATAGAATATCTTGAAAAAAGTGAAGATTTTTCACTCGAAGATTCACACGACGGTTACCGGACAATTCCTATCGAACTATCGGGTTACTTTTATATTCCGATCTTTCAGGACGTCACGAAAATCTACATTGGCGCAGGAGGTGGAATTTATTTCGGTGAGAGGTTATATGTTTATAAAAATATTCCTGCAAAAATATTAAGTACAAAACCCGGATATGGAATTCATATATTATCGGGTGCAGACTATTCCTTAACAAATAAATTTGCAATCAGAGGACAGGTAAAATTCAGGGACTTGAATTTCAGAACTACAAACCAATTTACTCAGGAAGATAAAAACAAAGAATCCACACTCGATACACAATCCTTTGTATCACAAACAAACATAGACGGGATGACAGTTGAATTGGGAATCGTTTATGTGTTTTGATTATGTAAACGATTCGATGATTCCCAATAAATACGACACTTTAGAAAGAAATATTCAAATAGGTGAGAACGAGTTTTGTTTATTAACAATCCGCGATGTCAATAAATTATTGAACGACATTAGTCCGGAGGAATTTAACAAAGATGAAAGACTTCCTTATTGGGCGGAATTATGGCCATCTGCAATTGCTCTTGCCGATTATTTATCCGAATTGGATTTAAAAAACAAATCTATTTTAGAACTCGGATGCGGTTTAGGATTAGTCGGTATTGCTGCGGCACACTACGGCGCTCGTGTGCTTATGACCGATTATGAAGATGATGCACTGTTGTTTGCAAAAACTAATATTTTTAAAAATATTCAGCAAGATTTGGTTTCTTCGAATGTACAAACCGGCTTACTGGATTGGCGAAATTACTGCTTGAATGAAAAATTTGACATTATTCTCGGTTCTGATATTCTTTATGAAAGAAATATTCACTCAACGATTTTGAATTTTATTGAGAATAATTTAAATATCCATGGTGTAGCATTATTGTCTGATCCGAACAGGTCAACACTCGGAAATTATCAAACGAACGCCGTGAAAAGAGGATTCGCCTTGCAATGTAAGGAAAGAAAAGTAAGTTGGAATGAGAAAGAAATTAATATTAAGATACTAAGCCTAAAAAAATGAGTATGAAAGAATCCGTTAAGACAGATTTGATATATTTTACAGGCTTTATGGCTGGAGGGAAAAGTACAATCGGTTCAATAATAGCGAACACATTGGGTTACGGATATATAGATCTTGATAAAGAGATAGAAAAACGGATGGGAAAAAAGGTAACTGAAATATTCCAGACGCAGGGGGAAAAATATTTTCGTGAACTTGAAAAAACGGTATTGTTTGAATTTGCCAAAAGACACCGTATGGTTATTTCACTCGGGGGAAATACAATCACAAATCCGGACAATTTCAAACTGATTAAAGAAAAAGGGATTTTAATTTATCTGAAATCTGATTTGGAGAATATTTTTAAACGATTAAGATATAAAACGGACAGACCGCTTTTAATGGGAGAAGACGGGACGTGGCTAAGGGAAGAGGAATTAAAGAAAAAGATAACAGAGTTACATAAAACTCGTGAACCTTATTATGAGAGCGCCGACATTGTCGTATTCACTGATAATAAACGGGTCGGTAACACGGTTGATGAAATTGTAAAAAAAATTAAACCGCTCGTAGAACTTTAATATTATAAATTACCGAGTAATCTCTCTCCTTTAACTTTCAGCATTGCAGCACCCGGTTTGGTAACTTATGAAACGTATCCGCATTATATTTAATTCCACATACGGATTAGGTTTTTTGTTGAAATAAACATGTGGACGAAAGGAAAAAGCCCTAACCATATGACTAGGGCTTTTCTAGTATCGTTAATTAAACAGGATTCATCCGCTGGCAGGTTAGCGAAGTAACAACATTTTTTTCACCTCCGTAAATCCGCCTGCTGAAAGCTTATATATATAAACTCCGCTCGGCATATTCGATGCATCCCATGATACATCATAATAACCGGCTGATTTGTAATCATCGACAAGCTTGGCTACCTCACGACCAAGAACATCGTATACTTTTAGAGTTACCCAATTATCAATTCCTGCCCGTCCGTCAGGCGGGGGCAATTGATAATTGATAAATGTCAATGGATTGAACGGGTTGGGGTAGTTTTGATATAAAATGAATTGATTTGGTATTTCATATGATTCATTATCATATGCTTGATATGATTTCAAGTATTGATTATTTGTTCCTTCTCTCATAAGCTCATATCTAATCTGTGATATCTTTGTATGTTCAGCGTTTGGATATTTACTTATTATTGTCATAAGAACATTTTGTGCAGCTCCTTTATCACCGATGTGGTGAAAAATGTTGAACAAAGAATAAAGCGACGTTCTTTCGCGTTCGCTGTTCGGTTCATTTTGGATTATTTGGCGATACCTTGTTACTGCATTATCAGTGTTCCCCGTAAGGTATTGCTCATCAGCGAGGAGCAAATTAGCAATTTTTCTGATGGATGGTTTTGGATGATTAATTGCGATAAAGTTTAAATAATTTATCAACTGCGCTCGCTTAGTTGTATCGCTTTCCCAAATAGAGAAATCGCGATATGTATTTCTCAGCGATTGAATTGCTCGCTTTATACGACTGCTGTTTGGTTTTTCTTTTATAAATTTGCTATAAGTGGTGATCGCATTCGTGTAATCCTGTTCAGCTCTGTATTCTATTGCAAGTTGTAATATACTTTCCTCAGCATCAAGTTGAATACTTGCAACAGGATCATTACCTGCATATCGGTTTGGATCATAATCTAGCGGATATTCTATATCTATCCTGGAATCATCCGATGCATAAAACAATTCTTCTTTGGGCGGATACTCGCCCCACCAGTTCACTTGGGCTAATACATGACTGCCTTTATCTGCAAAAACTATCGGTTTTTTAACCCCTTCTTGTAGATACAAACTATTATATCCACCTATTATACATTGCTTCCCAAACAATCCTAAAAAAGGAATTCCACCCATAACATATAAATCATATCCCTCATTAAATCGAATGATATTATTTCCCGGATCGTCGCAAAGATAATCTCCAAAGCGAGGATTCGATTCATCTGAAAAGACACCGTATTTGTAGTTCGACTCAATCACGTTACGATAAAAAACCGGACTACTTTGAAATACATACACTCCTATATCGCTGTTATAAATCTTATTATTGCGTATCTCTGCTTTGTCGGTATTTCGTATATAAATTCCAGTCTGTGTATTATGAATCGCATTAGAATTTATTCTGGGATATCCCGCAATATTTATGTATGATGTTATATCTATTCCGATTGAACAATCACTTATTTTATTGTTTGAAATTAATGGTGAGTATTTTTTACCTGTGGTTATTGAAATACCTGTTCCGCAATTTTTGATATTGGAATAATTTATTATTGGTGCACAATTGTTTATCGTTATACCGGTAGCTGCGTTTTGGATATCGCAATGTGAAAGGTTTGACAAACCTGATTTTATATCAATACCTCGCCACTGACCCGATTGCTGTGAGGTGAAATAAATTGGGTCCTCATTGCTGCCGGTGGAGTTTAAACGACCCAAAATTGAAATCCCTTTTCCATTCGCAAATTCCAATCTCGTATTTGGATTGATTCTTAGTTTCTTGCTTTCAGGAATATTCAAATCGGTCATAAAACGCCATGTTGAACCTTCAATAACAGCGGTATCTTGAATCTCTAATGTACCTTCGATAGTAAATATCCGATTATTACGAATCAAAAAACGGGTTGTAAGAGGGACAATTGAAGGTGACTCTAGAGTCAGTGTACGATTACTTGCAAGTGTAAAGTTACCATCCTGAAGTTTTAAATTCCCACGAAAAATTATTTTTGAAAATGTATTGCTGTCTAGACCTGAAACGTCTATCGCATATTGTATACCCGAAGGTCTTCCTGAAATTTTCATTCCAATAATACAATCAATGAATGATGAAGATCTAACCATAGGTGTAGGGTATACTCCGTTTTCATCCCCATCAGCAGATAAGTAGGCACCTAAAAAAGCATTCTCTACCCGGCAATTTATCAGTTTTGGAACAACATTCCTGTTGTGAGTTCTCAACGATATTCCTGTCCATGTCATTCTGTGATTTGCATAACCGGCACCCCTAAAAATTATAGAACTTGGAGACCCTCCAATAGCTTGTTCTTCTAGATCTATAGACCCAGAGAGGCAATCAATTATAGTACCCGATTCAATCTGTTTTGCATAGGCACCATCCTCAATATATACACGACCGCTCCATACAGGAGGATTAATCGGAGGATTAGAAGGACTAAAATATAGAAATACATTATAATTTGGCGGGGCGCCAAGTTGGTAATTAACATGAAAAGTCAGTCTATTATTTTGTATTGAAAAATTATTAAGCAGTATACCTGTCTTAACATTATTAAAAGAATGCGAATTTGGTTGACAATTATCACAAGAATCTAAAGCAGTGTTAGTAGGAAATAAGTCTTCCGGAGTTCCGGTTCTTCCAGCAGGATCATTGAGAGGGGCGGGTCCGAACTTTGGTTTTATATTGCCCATCCCCCCATATCCGAAGGATGAAAAATTCCACACTAATGCCCCACCTGTATAATTTGGAGGAACATTGTATCCCCCTGCAAAACGATTAAATCCGTTTCGCTTCCGATACTCAATAAGAAAATATTCACTATGAAAATAATTATCATCTCGCCCTGCATCTCCGTACACTTTAACAATACTAACAACCGCAGAATCGGTGATCGGTGGTAACGACATTGTATTATTATTTCCAATGATTCTAATATTTGACGATGGTATCCAACCTTTTTGTATTTTAAACCAAGGATTAAAATGTTGTGGACAATATAAAGGAGTTATCCACCCAGCTCTTGTAGAATAATTCATTACATCATACCATCCTGTTTCAGTATGTTGAGCCCCGAATGAATGACCAAGTTCGTGAGCTGATACCCAAATTCCATCAAGAGTTGATTGATTATTATCATTATGTAACCGCTTCTCTCGTACTGCAGATGTATACCCTATGTTTATTCCACCTAAATTATGACCAGCATTTACAGTTATAATTTTCCCGCCCCTTTCACGAAATCCTGTAGTATTAAAATCAATTAATCCCTGGCTTTTCCATTCATCAAGGAGCTCTATAGTAACAAATACTCCGTTTCCCTCCTCTTCTTTATTAAAAGGCCACATAATCCAGCGAATATATTTCTTCCCATTCACTGAATCAATATGGTTAATGATGCCCGTATTGTACATATTAATGGGACCTGGATGAGTGCAGTCGGCTTCAAGAATTATGTTGTCGTAAGTTGCTTCTTTGTAGTAATCTTTCAAGCTTCCGTAAACTTTGATACGATGTGGATTCCAATCAGGATGCGGATGGATTGAATCAACGTCTTGATATGTTCCAATCGAAAAGAACATGTTCCAATAATGTTCATATTCATATTTACGTATTTTCTTTCTGAGTGGACTATTTGGTTCTTCAGGATCTGAAGGAACCCATCCCATTCCACCAGTGGCATTAATGTTTTGAATAAATGCTGTATCACTATCTTGAGTTGGGATAACATTGTATGGCTGTTTTCTACCATCAGGGAAATCGACAAACACAATGACCAGAGGTACAGTTTGTGCCACCGACTGCTGCACGATCGAAGAAACTGTATCTACATTCCCACACTTCCAATCCTGTGCAAAGACATATTGCATCATGTAGATAACAGAGCACAGTAAAACAATAATTAAACGTTTCATAGCAACCCCCATTTTATAGTTTTGATTTTTTTATTTAAGTAAGACCATCTTGCGAATTTGATAAAATGATCGAGTTCTTAATTGATAAAGGTAAACACCAGAAGAGAAAGAAGAAAAATCAACTTGAATTTTGTATAATCCAGGTTCTTGAATGTCGTTAACAAGCGTTAATACTTTTTTACCTAACAGATCATAAATCGTAAGATCGACTTTCTCTCGTTTTGCAAGAGAGTAAAAAATTGTCGTTATGTGGTTAAATGGGTTAGGGTAGTTTTGTTTAAGCTCAAATGCTTTAGGTAATTCATCTTGATTTTCAATTCTTGTGATGATGCCAACTTGACCATTGCGACCTGTATGTTGGGCATAGATGCCACCCGTGGTAGTCCAAAAAGGATAAATGCCACCTCCATTATTGTCTGATACTAAATTCCCAAAATAAGCATTACCCGGATCAGATAGCACACGAACATAGCTTGACCATACAGGATTGCCGCTGCTATCAAATAATTGAGCAACACCTCTATCGAAGTATATCCCAAGTTGTCCCTTTGCCATAAAGGTTGCGTTGGCATATTCATTAGCAATATAAATTTTGTTCAAATCCCAAACCAGACCTCTGGAGTCAATTCTCTGAGCCCGAACAAATCTTTTATTAATATTGTCAGTAAATCCCCACACAACAAATATACCACCAAGTCTGTCAGGTATAACAGGATTATAAATCGAACTGTAGCCTGAACTTCCAGCTTCGTCTTTTCTCTCGTAAATACTTTCCCACAAAGAATCTAAGTTTGCATTATATCCCCTTAACTTAGATCGAAAGTACAGTTGACCCAGTGAATCAGTTCGTGTACCCGCAGCTATCCTATAAAAGATCATTGAATCACTATCTGCAATAAAGGAGCCGTAATTTTGAAAGGGATGTACAATGATCTCTACACCACTAATAGTGAAAACTTTATTTCCAAGATTTCTTCTGACAATCAATTTGTCTGCTATTCTATCAAGTGAATACAACCCAAGAGTACCTTGTGTGTTACTTGAGTCTATTGTTATCTCCCAAAGTTTCTGTCCTGTCGGGGTTAATCTTTGCATTCTTATCCGTTCACTATTCGGAGCGCCAGGGTAATTAAATCCACTCTCACCCCACGCAATTACACA
>CAYTID010000016.1:0-30415 GCA_964437735.1 uncultured Ignavibacteriaceae bacterium
CGACATCGTCATGGGATAGTCCTGTATATCTTTATTTTAATATGAGAAATAAAATCCTTTTCCTCTCAAAAAACAGCAAGTTTACAAAGTGGGTACCCCATCTACCCTATCTGATTTGGTTTTATTCACGACAATTTATTCGTTTAATATTTAAACATAGAAATTTTAAAGCAACATATGCAGTTATTCTTGGAATATGTGATGGATTAAGAAAAAACACCGGTTCCTATGGTGAAGGGAGTCTTCATAAGTTGAAATGAAAAAGATAATCTTATATTCTCCTTATCTTCACAATTTCGGCGGCGGTGAAAAATATTTCGCAACTCTAGCATATTTCCTTTCTGAGAAATCTGACGTAACAATATTAACAACAAGTAAACTGGTTACAAAAAATAAATTATCTGATTTTTTCAATCTTGATTTAAAAAATGTAAATTTTGTTCCGCTCAGTGACAAAAAATTAATCAGCGAAAATACAAGAAATTGTGATCTGTTTATCTGTCTATCGAATTTTAAATATATTAAATCATTTTCAAAACACCGGATACAATTGCTTCAAATTCCGTATGCAGAAATAACTTTATCATCAATATTGGATAAATTTATTTCTCTCAATTTTAAAGAGGGTATAAAAGACTTTTACAGACTTAAACTTCTTTCCAAATGTAAAAAAGACGACTTGGTTATAACTAATTCGCAATTTGTGCATAACGTGTTGAGTAAAAATTATAATATAGATAGTAAAGTTCTTCACCCACCTATTGACGATTTTAAAATAGAGAACATAAAAAAAGAAAAAATTATTATAAGTGTCGGAAGGATATTTTCCGGATTGTATAATGATAAACGGTATGATGTTCTTATTGAAGCTTTTCGCAAACTTTATGAAAAACAAATTGTTGATTGGGAGTATCACATAATCGGTTCCTTATCGAACGACGAGAAGTCAATGGAATATTACAACTTACTTAAAAGAAAAGCAGAGGGACTCCCCGTATATTTTCATCCAAATGAACCCTATAATAATTTACAAAATTGGTATAACAGGGCAACTGTTTTCTGGCATGCTGCCGGTTATGATATTGACGAACAAAAAAAACCGGAGAGAGTCGAACATTTCGGAATGACAACCGTTGAGGCGATGTCAGCCGGATGCATTCCAATCGTTATTAACCGGGGAGGTCAAAAAGAAATTATTAAAAATGGCGTAGACGGGTTTTTATCAAACAATTTGGATGAATTAATAGATTGTACAATTGAGATAATTAATAGGAAATTTGACTTAAATCAGTTGCAAATTAATTCCAGGCTAAAATATCTCCAATTTACAAGAGATGCTTTTAAAGCAAATTTAATAAAAATAATATCTGAAGCCGTTTCTCTCTAACATAATTCTAATTGTAGATTAGTCAGGATTTATTTATATTTTCAGAAATTTACGATAACTCAATCAAATAATATTCAGGAATTCAATGCCAAAACAACAAAAAAAGCAGACTCAGGTACCTGTTAGTAATACTTCAATATTTGAAAGTATGTCTGATATAAAGAAAAACAGTATCTGTATCGCCATCTTATTCATTATCACAATTGTCTTATTTAACCAGATTGTTTTTAAGAATATGATTTTTTCAGAAACAGGTGATACAGCAGCTGCTCTTGCCTGGGGAAAGGCAGCCGAGCACATCGAAAGCATTGAAAATCAAAAATTACTCTGGTTACCTTATATATTCAGCGGGATGCCCGGTTTTGGAAGTTTAGCAATAATTCCTGAAAACGTAAGTTATTTACAAACCGTTGTTCAGTTTATTGGAAAACTTCTATTTCTTAATTCAGAGATGAGTTGGCTTGTATTGCATTATTTTCTGGCCGGTTTATTTATGTTCTTACTCGCCCGATCATGGAAATTCACGGAACTCCCTTCTCTGCTCGCTGCAATTGTGTTTATGCTATCTCCATACGCAATAGGTCTTGCAGTTCATGGACACGGTTCGAAGATGATGGCATTAAGTTACATTCCTCTCTTGTTACTGTTGACACATTACTTATTTGATAAAAGAAATATTTTGAGCTTAGGTCTGTTATCAGCCGCGATCGGTACGGCATTGCTCACCAATCACGTGCAAATGGTTTATTACGGATTTATGCTTATAGGTTTGTATATCATTTATGATTTTATTACTAATATTAAGTCTAATGTAAAAATATCATTTTATAAAATCGGGCTGGTTAGTATTGCCTTAATTATCGGATTGGCAATATCGGCTTATGTATATCTTTCCGTATACGAGTACGCTCAGTTCTCTATGCGCGGTGGAGGTGAAGCCGGAGTCTCAGGCGGTTTAACATATGATTATGCAACGAATTGGTCGTTCCATCCTTTTGAAATGCTCAACTTGTTAGTCCCCTCATTTTTCGGATTTGCTTCCCCCTTTTATTGGGGTTGGATGCCTTTCACCGACACAACAGGTTATTTTGGAATTGTACCGATAATATTGAGCATTATCGCAATGGTTTATAAAAGAACGAAAGAAACATTTTTCTTTTTTCTAATCTCCCTTATTCTCCTGATAATTTCATTTGGCAAACACTTTAGTCCGGTTTACGATTTATTATTTAGTTATCTTCCATTTTTCAACAAATTCCGCGCACCGTCAATGATTTTACACTTGCTTCCCCTTGTCTTCGGCATGATGGCTGCATATGGACTGACATTTTTAACGGAACTTCCCAACAAATTCAATCCCGCAAAATTCAAAAAAGGAATTTTAATAAGCGCCGGTATAATAGCAGGGACTTTAATTATCGTTTTCATCGGAAAACAATCGGTATTCACAGCAATCTCACCATCAATGTTTGAAAAAGAGGGCGAAATATTCCAGCTGCAACAACAATATGGCTCACAAGCTCAACAGGCATTAACCTATCTGAAAGAAGAAAGATTTAATTTATTATGGAAAGACCTTGTTAAATTTTCAATTATATCACTGACCGTCCTAGGATTAATTTACCTATACCTGAACAAAAAATTGTCCGGAACTTTATTATCACTCGGATTGATGGTTATATTAATTATTGATTTATCTATTATCGACACAAAATTCATAGAACCCAAACCGAAAAGAGCAATTGAGCAGCACTTTACACCCGACCAAACCGTTCTAATGCTGAAAAAAGATAAAACCCAATTCCGTATTTTCCCTGTCGGTCAATTGTTTATGGACAATACATGGATGTATCACACATTAGAATCGATAGGCGGATACAGTCCGGCAAAAATTAAAATGTATCAGGAAATGATTGATTCCTGTTTATATAGCAGCACTGATCCTACGTTCCCATTGAATATGAATATGGTCAATATGCTGAACACAAAATATATTATTGCCCAGGGGCGTTTGCCTGAAGACAGATTTCAATTGGTTAATTACGATCAGCAAAAACAGATAATGACTTATCTTAATCCTGCATACTTGCCTCGTGCTTTTTTTGTTGATGATGTAATCGTTTCAAAAAATAAAACTGAAACTTTCAGCACAATCAATTCAATCGGATTTGATACGCGAAAATCTGCCATACTCGAAAAACAACATGCCGTTATGCCTGTTAAATCAGATACAACTTCGGTAGTAATTAAAAACTATAAATCCAATTACATAGAAATCGATGCTTATTGCGATAACACATCCTTGCTGGTATTAGGCGAGGTATATTATCCTGCCGGATGGAAGGCATATATAGACAATGTTGAAACAGAAATTTATAAAACCAATTATATAATCAGATCGATAGTTGTACCACCGGGAAATCACAAGATTGAATTTAAATTTGATCCACAGATTCATCATTTAGGATATACAATCAGTCATGCCGGATGGGGTATAGCTTTACTTTTTATACTGATCGGATTGATCAGACAGAAAATTTTCCAAAATATGTTCAAAAAGACGAAGGCAGAATCCTAAGTATTGATGAGGATTATAACTCATTGCAGATGGATATGATTTTTCATATATTTTATCTGAAATAATTTTATTAATATAATTTATGCGAATATTCTTAAGATCAAAAATACATAACGCAACTGTTACAGAAGCAAATTTAAAATATGTTGGTTCAATTACCATCGACGAAGCATTGATGATTAAAGCAAATATCAAGGAATTTGAAAAAGTATTAGTCGTCGATAATACAAAAGGAAACCGATTAGAGACTTACGTGATAAAAGGTAAAAGGAATTCCGGTCAAATATGCATGAATGGTGCTGCAGCCCATTTAATAAAAAAGGGAGACGAAGTTATAATAATGACATTTCAAATGACTAATAAGCCGGCTAAACCAACCATAGTTATAGTCGATAAAAAAAATAAATTTATTAAGTTTACTAAAGAAGAAATAGACAAACTCAAAACCCAAAGCTGCTAAAAAAAATAAATCCGAGGGGACAACGCGATAATATGTATCTGAAAGTGTGGACACAGTTCACTTACGGAAAGTCTTTAGCCGAATACTGATTTTACCCTCCTTCTGTTTATTTGCAGTGTGAGTTTTATTTTTAGAAAGTTGTTAGAGCACTTTTCGACTCTTCGCCTTTGGCGAATCGCTTCCCAACGGTCCCAAAGGGATTCCGTTGGAAGATCACTTCGTGACAAAGTGACGATCGATTTTTTACTTTTTACACTCGTCGTCTTGTTCCGAAGGAATCCATTCGGGAAGCGACTGATTCCGCGATAGCGGATGAAGGAATCGAAAGATGTTAACCATTTAAGATTTATGGGCAAGCAAATCACACTATAAAAAAAAAGCCGATTCCCTCACAGAAACCGGCTTTCTAACATATCAAATGTTAATATACTACTTCAGTAGCATCATCTTCTTAACATTCGTAATGCTTCCGGCAGTCATCGGTTCGAATCGTCCCGTTTGACTGGATGAACTCACCACAAGTCTGTAGAAATATAAGCCCCCCGGAATATTAGCAGCATTAAACTCAACCGATTTATATCCCGCTTCTTCAAATCCGTCAACCAAAGTCGCCACTTCACGACCAAGGACATCAAAAATCTTCAAAGTCACATATTGATCATTGCTTAATTGATAATTGATAATTGTTTTCGGATTGAATGGATTGGGATAATTTTGATAGAGCGCACATTCGTTCGGAGTCTCTTTATCATTATTTACGTTTAAGTAAGATGCATTTACAAAAGCAGTATACCATAGATCGGCAATTGCAACCGTAGCTCTCTGAAATTGATCTTTGGTAATATTTTGAGTCTTAGTCCATAATGCCGTGTAATAACTTGAAGGCGCCGAACCGCTTCCATTCCATCCTGAAATAGCTTTTGCGTATGTGTCTGCCTGCAGGATAGTATCCACAAGAGAAATTGAGTGATAAATGTAATTGAATATATATTCAGAAGGCGAGGAAATATAATTTGCTGAAGCAGGCGATATGGTCAACTGCGATTGATAAGTATTAACCATGTTTGATTCGTAGCGGGAGTGAATGCCATAATTATTTGTCAGCTGACCGTTATAATTTATCGTGCAATGCAAAGGCATATGACCATCGGCTACGTAGTGTCCGAGATCGCTTGCTGTCTGTTTTACTTTTTCCGTATCAAACCGCGACAACTGAGCAGTGAGGGAATCCAGAACCCATAATGTCGACCATGGATTGATGCCATTATTTTTTACGCGATTCCAAGTGTAAAGCATTATCACAGTGTTGAAATTTTGAGGCAAATTGTGAAAATCAGGATAATCGTCTATGTCGATGTAATGCCGCCATTGTTCGGCAAACATTGTCGTATCCGTATAAACACGCCGGGTGTCGGCATCGGATGCGTGCGCTTCATAAAAAAGACTATCTGCTTTGAATTGGCTCATAGTCGCCGGTAAGTGCATCGGGCTTTTACGGTTAATAATTTTGTGTCCTACCGAACCCCAGCTATAAGCAAACTGTGCAAACATAAGTATTATGAAAATAGATAGAAAATATTTTTTTGAATTATTCATTTTATTCATGTCTTTATTATAAATACTAATGGATGTAAATATAGCGATTGGAAATTTAAAAATGAAATCAATAGATTGCGTTGAATTAATTGATCATACACAGATTCAAGATTTTCAAGTTCCATAAGGGCAGTTTCTTCTGTAGGTGCACAATATACCTTTGTAAATCTTTCATAAATTAAATGTATCACACATAGCTGGATTTCAGTTTCCGTGTATCTCTTGAATATGCAGATTGGATCAAAAGTCAATTATCGAGATGTTTCACGTTTCTCCGGTTCTCCGCCTGCGTCACTACTGCAGACGGAGAATATCAGAGAACGTTTATATTAATCCATAATCTTTCTTAAAAAGGCAGGTTTCTCGGAATCGGATTTAAAAATTCTTTCCCGTTCCTCGTTGGTAGGTTGTTTGTAAGACACCGGATTTATTTCAAATCCGCCTTTTCGGATTACTGTCGGTTCATCATATTTTTGAATTTCCTGAATACCTGCAGGTACTTTTTCAACGATAGGCTGGACTTTAATAGTCTTAACTGCGCCTGCACCGCGCTTGTTAAAGCCTGTGGCAATCACTGTTACCATCATATCATCGCCAAATTCCTCGTTGACAACGGCGCCCATAATGATTTCAGCCTCTTCACCTGCGGCTTCTTTAATAACTCCCACAGCTTCGTCAACTTCAATTAGCGACATATTCGGTCCACCGCTGACGTTTACCAATACACCCATTGCTCCGGAAATAGATACGCCGTCCAACATTGGACTGGATATTGCCGTCTGTGCTGCTTCGATTGCACGATTATCTCCATTAGATCTACCTGATCCCATTAAGGCATCACCCATCTCGCGCATGATCTTCCTAACATCATTGAAATCTACATTAATAATACCGGGAACTGCTATTATTTCAGAAATTCCCCTTGCAGCGTTGTGTAATACCTCATTCGCTTTATCGAATGCATCCTGAAGAGGTGTATTCCGTTCAACAATAGACAACAGTTTTTGGTTTGGAATGACAATAAGAGTATCGACATGTTTTTTCATCTCTTCGATACCTTTTTCGGCGATAGACATTCTGTGCTTGCCTTCGCAGTTGAACGGTTTTGTAATAATTCCGACAACCAATGCACCGTTGCTTCTTGCAATATTTGCAACTACCGGAGCTCCGCCTGTCCCTGTACCGCCACCCATACCTGCCGTAATGAATACCATATCGCTTCCTGCGAGAGTTCGCGCAATTTCATCACGATCTTCTTCAACTGCACGGTGACCGATGTTAGGATCGGCTCCCGCACCCAAACCTTTAGTTAAGTTTTTACCAACCTGAATCTTATTAGTTGCCTTGTTACGATCAAGGGTCTGAAGATCGGTATTGATAGCAAAAAACTCAACGCCATGCAATCCTAAATCAATCATACTGTTGATAGCGTTTCCACCGCCGCCACCGACTCCTACGATTCGGATTTTTGCCCCACGGTCAAAATTATAATCGAGTTCAATCACTTTTGTGTCTCCTTATTTTGTTTATAGTTTTATTTAATTTAAATCCTTTAATTCAATTGACAGAATTACATTTCCTTAAACCAATCCGACATTTTATTCAATATATTTTTAATTGATTTGCCTTTTCTTCCGTTTCTGTGTTTAAGAAGTATACTCTCTTTGTGCTTTAATCCGTACAATACAAGTCCTACACTTGTTGCATAAATAGGATTTTCGACTTCCCTGACTAAGCCGGCTTTAAAGCCATATGGGATTCCGATCTTTACAGGAATTCCTAAAACTTCGCGTGCAAGTTCAGCCGTCCCTTTTATCAAAGAACCTCCTCCTGTCAAAACAATACCTGCTGCAAGGTGCTTTGACGATCCGGAGCGTTTAATTTCCAAAAGGGCTATTTCAAGAATTTCTTCCATACGCGGTTGAATTATTTGAGCAACCAAACGCTTGTCTACTTCTATAGGGGGTCTTCCGCCAATTCCGGGTAAAATGATTGGCTCGTTATCGACCACGCTTGGCAGGTATGCAAAACCGTGATAGCACTTCAACCTCTCCGCCTGTTCCGATAAAATTCCCAATACTTTTCTGAGGTCGTTAGTAACTTGATTTCCGGCTATCGGAATAACTGCCGTATGACGAATTGTTTTATCCTCAAAAACTGCCAGATCAGTCGTTCCACCGCCGATGTCAAGAAGTGCGATTCCAACTTCCTTTTCTTCTTCATCCAAAACAGAATAGCTCGAAGCTAAGGGTTCAAGCACAATATCCTGAATTTGTAAATCCGCCCGTTCAACACACTTGTAAATATTTTGTGCCGCCGCAACCAAACCTGTGATGATATGGACATTCGCTTCAAGTCGTACTCCCGACATACCGACAGGGTCTTTAACTCCATCCTGTCCGTCAATTATAAATTCCTGCGGTATCACATGTATAATTTGTCGGTCGGACGGTAGTGCAACTCTTTTAGTATCTTCTATCAATCTATCGACATCTTTTTTTGTGATGTCGTTTTCGGGATTGCTAATCGCGATAACACCGCGGCTTTGAAAACTCTGTATATGTTCGCCCGCTATACCGACAATCACTGATTGTATTTTTATACCTGAACGGGATTCGGCTTCCGCTATCGCGCTGCTTATCGACCTGACAGTTTTTTCAATATTCGTAACAACGCCACGCGTCATCCCGTCGGAACGGCTTAGTCCTACTCCTAAAATATTGATGTTTTCCTGCTCATCTACTTTTGCGACTACGGCACAAACTTTCGTCGTACCTATATCCAAACCAACTAAAATATCGCTGTCCATTATAAACCTTTTATGCCTGTTTATTTATACTTTTTTTTATATTTCCATTTTTCCATTTGGCGATTATCTGATCGCTGAACCTAATGTCAACCAAGGTTAAATTATCAGCGCCGTTACGAACTACTACTTCTTTCCAGAAAATTGAGAGCTTCTCAATTTTTTCACTGTATTCGCTCTCCCCGAATATTATCGGAACGCCATAATCCGAAGAATATACAATCAACTCCTTATTCCGATTAATGTGAATTTCCGAAATAAGAGAATACATTTCTTCATCCGTATTAATAGCTGCCGTCAATAATTCCAAAGCTGAATTTACATATTCATCAGTTATATTATTTCCAACATTGTTGAGGGGATCAAAGCTTGCCCCCGAAATAACCGGCAGATCAATAATAGTTTCAGAATTTATTTTCGGGAGAAGTATTCCCTCAGTATCGATAAACCAAAGTTTATTCAGCATTACGGCTGCTAAAGGTTTCCTTTCGATTATTCTGATGTTGAGAGAATTAAAATATTTTCTCGATATTACTACTTCTTTAATGTATTTTTGTACTCTTAACTGTTCATTTAATTTATCAAGGGATACTTCATAAATCGAGATCCCCATCGGGATATCGATTAACTTCACCACTTCTTCTTTTGAGAGGAGATACTCACCTTCGACTTCAATATTTTCCACCTGAAGAAAATATTTCCATTGATGAGCGAAACCACATAGAAATATTATCGAGAGAGATATAAAAACAAACCAGATGATATTTATAATATTTTTAGCCATTTGTAAAAATATCCTCATCGAATCCGACTAATTTGATTTCCAGCTCCGGGGAAATATTGAACTTCTCAAAAACTTTCCCGGATGTTCTCTTAATTAATTGGACGACGTCCTGTGCGGTAGCATCGCCCGTATTTATAATAAAATTCGCATGTTTTTCTGAAATTTGGGCGCCACCAACCTTTAAACCTTTCAATCCTGCTTCTTCGATCAATTTTGCAACGTAATGCCCGGGCGGATTTTTAAAAACACTTCCGCAGTTCGGATAATTAACGGGATGAGAATAGTTGCGTTTTTGAAGATACTCCGTTCGAGCTTTCAGCATTTCATCAATATTTCCTTCGGGCAAATTAAACCGTCCGCTCAGTATTATATCATTCCCGAAATCCGATCTTCGGTAAGCAAAACCCGCATCTTTTTTGGAAACCTTAATAATTTCATCATTTCTGATTACTTCGATGTCCACGATATAATCCGATATCTGTGCACCCCAGGCGCCGGCGTTCATTACAATTGCTCCGCCAACCGTACCCGGAATCCCTGCAAGTTTTTCAACACCTTGCTTTTTGTGATTTATACAGAAATCAACAAATCTGGTCAGCATTACACCCGATTGGACCTGGATATCTGAATTTCGCATTTCAATTTTATTGAACTTGTTTCCTAAATTTATTACCGCACCGCGAAACCCTGAATCACTGACAAGTAAATTAGTACCGTTTCCTATAATGAGTGAAGGAATATTTCCACTATTCAAATAAGCAATTAACTTGACTATATCATCATTGTGATCCGGAAACAAAAACAAATCAGCCGGACCACCGATTCTTAGAGAAGTATATTTCGACAAAGGTTCGTTAATTAATATTTCCCCTTCAAAAAAGGATTTTATTTCTTCTATGGATATCATATTATTTTTTCATTCTCAATTTTTCTAAAAACTCTGTACCAAATTTTACTATGTCACCTGCACCCATAGTTATCACCAGATCGCCTTTTTTTACAATATTCAGTAAATAATCCGGTACCTTAGTTTTATCGGGAACATAATGAACCTCTTTATGCCCGTATTGTTTAGCCGCATTCGTAATCACTTCTCCTGTGATTCCCTGAATCGGTTCTTCTCTCGCTGCGTAGACGTCCGTAATTACGATTACGTCGGCGAGCATGAATGATTTTCCGAACTCTTCATAAAAATCACGAGTCCTGGAATACAGATGCGGCTGGAACACACACACCACTCTTCTATTCCATCCTTTTTTTGCCCCTGTTAATGTTGCTTTACATTCTGTCGGGTGGTGAGCATAATCATCATAAACTGCGATGCCGTTTACTTCGCCTTTCTCTTCCCACCTTCTGTATACACCTGAAAATTTTTCAATTCCGGTTTTTATTTTTTCAAAAGGAACTCCTAACTCCAGCCCGACTGATATCGCAGCTAAAGAGTTTTGAATATTGTGCGTACCGGGGGCGTGTAATGTAACCTGTCCTAATACATTACGATTTTTTGTTACCGTAAAAGTTGATGTATTTTCTTTAAATTTAATATTAGTTGCCTGAACATCGGCTTGCGGATTTAATCCGTACGTTATTAATTTTTTATGCGATAATTGACGCATTATTTCCTGTAATGCCGGTTCATCAAGACACATTACAACAAATCCGTAAAAAGGAACTTTGGATGCAAATTGAACAAATGCTCCTTTTATATCGTCAAGGTCTCTATAACAATCCAAATGTTCCGACTCAAGTGTTGTCAAAACCGCAACCGTCGGTGTAATCGAAAGGAACGACCGGTCGAATTCATCTGCTTCCACAACAATAAAATCGCCTTTGCCTAAGCGTGCATTAGAACCGCCGAATCCGTGGAGTCTGCCTCCTACTATTACAGTCGGATCAAGATCGCCTTCCATCAATACCAAACTTACCATTGAAGTGGTAGTTGTTTTTCCATGAGTTCCGGCGATGCCGATACCATATTTCAGTCGCATCACTTCAGCAAGCATTTCTGATCGGCGAATAATCGGGATTTTTCGGTGTTTCGCCTCAACAAGCTCAGGATTATCCGGCGGAACAGCTGAAGAATACACAAGAGCATCGACATCCTCTTTAACATTTTCCGCTGAATGACCTTCAAAAACTTTGGCTCCGAGCTTTGCGAGTCTTTCAGTAATTTCAGTAAGAGTTTTATCAGATCCGCTTACGATGAACTTCTGATCGAGAAGAATCTCGGCAATTCCGCTCATCCCGATTCCGCCAATTCCGACAAAGTGTATTTTCTTTATTGATGAAAACATTTATTTATATCTCTTTCTGAGTATTTCTTTCCAATGTTTTTTTTGAGGAACATTTTTAGCAATGTCCGAAATCAAGTGTAACAATTCTCTCCTGTGCTCATATCTGCCGATTCTTATTCTAAACAATCTTCCGCGGTCTTTTGTCTTAATCATTATTACCTGCGATCTTCCGGCAGTTCGTACCGACCATTCTTTACCGATATACATCCATTCAATGTCGGAAATTTTAATTTTTCGTTCGTTAAAGTTATGTTTGAAAATAATTGAATCGTCGGCAATAATCAGTCTGCGGTTGCGCACTAAATTCAGGCACAACACGATAAAGGAGGATAAAACAAAAAATATTATTATGTACAAAATCGGATCTTTAAATACCAGGAAGAAATTTTCTTCAATTATACTTCCACGTAATATTACGTATGCGATAAGCGTAATCAAATACAGCAATGCTATTTGATAATAGAAGTCGAGCTTATACTTAAATATTTTTTCCATCTTATTGAATTATATTTTTTATATTGTTATAAATATTTTTTGCAGCTTGCGGTTTTCCGTAGGTCAAGCTTCTTTTACTCATCTCCGAAAGCTTGTCGTTATTAACTATCAATTCAACTATTGTTTTATGTGCACTGTGTTGTATATCATTATCACTGATTAAGACCACGGCTCCTGAAGTTTCTAGCGTTCGTGCATTTATCGTCTGATGATCGGCGGCTGCAAATGGATAAGGAACAAGTATTGCCGGCTTGCCCAACAACGTTAATTCTGATATCGTCGTCGCTCCTGATCGGCTCAAAACCAAATCTGCCGCTGCGTATGCATATTCCATTTTGTCAATAAAAGGGAGCAATTTCAGATTTTGCTTGTTTATGCTTTCCTTTGAATCCAAATTATTTTTTATTTTTTCGTAATCTGAATTACCGGTTTGCCAGATAATCTGTATATTTTTTTCAATAAGAAACTCAATACAACTCAAGATCGCATTATTAATAGAAGAAGCGCCAAGACTTCCACCAAATACAAGAATTGTTTTGTTTGTATCCGAAAAATTAAAATGATTTAATCCTTCTTTTTTTGAAATGTTTAAAAGACTTTTTCTTGTTGGATTTCCGGTGATTTCAGCAATATTGTCGGATTTCAGCCATTTTTTTGTTTCTTCAAAAGTTAAAAGTACTTTTGTAACCTTATTTGCCATTAATCGCGTAACCAATCCGGGATAACTATTTGATTCATGTATAACTGTTTTTATACCAAGAATATTAGCCGAGAATAAAACCGGACCACAAACGTATCCGCCGGTCCCGATAACGACATCGGGTTTATAATTTTTTAATATGTTAAACGATTGTATCATCGAAACAATAATCTTGAGTGGAAATAAAAAGTTATTCGCGCTGATTTTTCTCTTAAATCCGCTGATCCAGATTGACCGGAAAGCATATCCTTTTTCCGGAACAAGTCGGGCTTCGATTTTATTTTTCGTTCCGACAAATAAAATTTCTGCATCGGGATCATTTTTTTCAATCTCCTCTGCAATTGCAAGAGCAGGGAACAAATGTCCGCCTGTTCCGCCTCCTGCCAATAAATATTTGCGTTTATTTTTTTGCACATTATTTAACTATCCGCCGAAACAGTTCCGATAACCGGAATCTTTTTGGGCTTTGGATGTAAATCTGTTTGTTTTGAAATATTCAAGAGCACGCCAATTGCAAAGCCTGATAATACTATTGATGTACCGCCGTAGCTGACAAATGGCATCGGTAATCCGGTCGTCGGAAGTAATCCGAGAGTTACACTTGCATTTATCAACGCATAAATAATTATCACAAGCGTAATACCGATTGCGAGATTTTTTCCGAACGGATCAATCGAATATTTTGCAATCTTAAAACCTCTGAAAAAAATCAGGAAAAACAGGAACATTAGAAATATTGTTCCTAATAATCCATACTCTTCACCGACAATTGAAAAGATAAAATCGCTGTATGCTTCGGGCAAAAACAAATCGCGTTGTTTGCTGTTTCCGATTCCTACTCCGACAATTCCGCCGTTTCCGAAACCGATAATTCCCTGCCACAGTTGATAACTCGACTCACGTATTGATTCACTCTCAATCAGTAATAAGGATTTCAAATTATTAACAAACGCCTGAACTCTTGCCAACCGATATGGAGCCATAATCATATACACTCCTAAGATCGGGACAACCGGTGCAATTGTGAATAGAAGATGTTTTATTCGCACTCCGCCTATGAACATGAGTAAAAAACTGATAATAATTATCATGCTTGCCGTGCTGAAATTTGGCTGTAGTAAAACTAATATTGCAATCCCTATAATCCATATTAAAAGAGGTAAAAAACCCTTTGAAAAATTTTTCATCTGATCCCCTTTTATACTAATGAGGGCACAGATATGAAATACTATAGCAAATTTTGCTAATTCGGAAGGCTGTAATCCAAAACTCCCGAGTCGCAAAAAACGGACAGAACCTTTTACTTCACCCCCTAAAATTAGTGTTATAAGCAGCAAAGTAGCGGCAACAATTAAAATTTTTCTTGTGTGTTTTTTATATGATTGATAATTAATATTCATTCCTAAAATTATCGCAACAAGCGCAAGAAATATTTTAAGTACATGTGAAGTTAACAATCTTTCGCTCTCACCGAATTTTTGAAGCGCCCACGATGAAGAAGCCGAATAAACAACCAGGATACTGAAAGCCATCAAACCAACTACGCTGATCAGAGTTGCAAAGTCAATATAATTGTAGTTCCTATTCGAAATCATAATTTATTGACACATTCCTTAAAAATTTTTCCACGATGTTCAAAATTTTTATACCAATCAAAAGATGCACAAGCGGGTGACAGTAAAACCACATCCCCGCTTACTGAAATTTCAAAAGCTTCCTGAACAGCCGCATCCATTGTATCGGCTTTCTTTACTTCAACATAATTTCGAAATTCATCAAATACTTTGTCAGCCGATTCGCCTATAGCAATAATTGTTTTAACTTTACGCTGGACTATTTTGAACAATTTAGAATAATCGTTCCCCTTATCCCTGCCTCCTAACAAAAGAATAATAGGAGAATCTGTAGCATCAATTGCATACCAAACCGAATCGACATTTGTAGCTTTCGAATCATTTATATACTTAACGCCCTTCAACTCTCTGACAAATTCAAGTCGGTGTTCAACCCCCTTGAAATTTTTTAGCGATTCAGCAATAACCTCATCGGAGATATCCATACATTTTGCAGCAAGTATTGCCGCCAAAGAATTGTAAATGTTATGTAAACCTTTAATGTTAATATCGACAGTTTTGATTATTTCACTGATAACTCCGTTGTGGTTAACCGTAACAATACCATCATTTACAAAAGCACCTTCAGGAAAAATTTCTTTTGTACTAAACGGAAATAATTTACATTTTGCTTTTTCCGATAAGGATTTTACTATTTCGTCATCATGATTATAAATTAATACGTCATCTGCTTCTTGATTTTCAAATATTCTCGCCTTGGATGCGGAATATTTTTCCATGGAATTATCATAACGATCCATGTGGTCGGTTGTTATATTGGTAATCACCGACACTTTGGGCCGAAATTCTTTAATGTGATCAAGCTGAAAACTGCTTACTTCAAGAATCGCAACGGATTCCGGATTCAATTGTAAAACCGTTTCAGAAAATGCGATGCCGATGTTTCCTGCAATAATAGTATCTTTTCCGGCTCTTTTAAATATCTCTCCTATTAGAGTAGTCGTTGTGGTTTTTCCGTTCGAACCTGTCACAGCAACAATCGGTGATTTGCAGAACCATGAAGCGACTTCTAGTTCACTCACAACCGGTATTCCCTTTCGTTCAGCCTCGAGCACAATCCGAGCATTTGAGGGGACACCGGGGCTGATTACCATTAGCGAACTATTAAAAACTTTTTCGGTATGTTTGCCAAATTCAAAATCAATTTGATTTTTTATCAGGTATTCCGCAGATGCTTTCATAGATGCTTCATCACCTGAGTCGCTGACAAAGACAACAGCTCCTTGTAACGCTAAAAGTTTAGAAACAGCAAGACCGCTTCTGGCAGCGCCGATCACGCAAACATTTTTATTTCGGATATCTATCATAAAAATTTTATTATATCGATTCCAACATATATTCGTTTTCTTTTACTTTAGAAAATTTTATATGCATTCCTGCTCTCCAATCGAGAAGCTCTTTGGTTTTTTCGTCCTGAAGCCAATAATGATCGTGTTTTTTTTGTGGTCCCATACAATTGCACGAAACAGATTCAATTCGTGTTGTATATTTTGTTTTGCCCGATTTCAACGTAAAATCCTTCCATGGTTTCGGAAAAAATTTCAGCGCTTGTTTCGGTATGATTATCTTCTTTTCCAATGCTTCTGTTTGAGTTAAAGCTTTATCAAAAGTATCTGCTTTTACAATATTATCAGACATAAATTTTTCCTTTCATTTACCTTACTTTAAACGTAGCCAAACTTAGAATCACAAGAAGTATAGTTATTATATAAAACCTTGTTACAATTTTCGGTTCAGACCAGCCAATTAGTTCAAAGTGATGATGGAGCGGAGCCATTTTAAAAATCCGTTTACCTTCACCGTATCTTTTTTTTGTATATTTAAAATAATACCTCTGAATAAGTACAGATAATGTTTCTATCAAAAATATTCCACCGAGTGTCGGCAGCAAAAGTTCTTTTTTAATAAGAATTGCCAGAGCACCAATCGCCCCACCCAGCGCAAGTGAACCTGTATCACCCAAAAAAACTTGCGCCGGATGAGAATTGAACCAGAGAAATCCAAGCGCGGCTCCCACCATTGCCGCGCAGAATATACTCAGTTCACCGTTTCCTCTTAAATATGGTATAGTCAAATATTCACTCCATATCACATTTCCGCTGATGTAGCTGATAACTGCCAATGCCATTGCAACGATTCCAACCGTACCAATGGCTAATCCATCCAAACCATCCGTCAAATTCACTGCATTGCTTGTAGCAGTAATAATAAAAACGACCATTGGTATGTATAGTAGTCCTAAATCTAATTCCAAATTTTTAAAAAACGGCATTGTCGTACTCGATTTGTATTTCCACAAATCGGCGTCAATCCATTGGGGAAAAAAGAAAATAATACTCCCTAAAATTATTCCGATACTGATCTGACCGATTAATTTATATTCTTCGATTAATCCTTTTGGTTTTTTCTTTACAACTTTCAGATAATCATCAACAAAGCCGACAAGTCCAAGCCAAACAGTTACGATAATAATTAAGAGCATATAACCGTTTTTCAAATCACCCCAAAGCAGGGCAGGTATAAGAATTGAACCAAGAACTATTAAACCGCCCATCGTCGGGGTTCCGGCTTTTTTAAGATGTGTTTTAGGCGCATCGTTTTTTGCTGCTTCACCGATCTGATGCTTTTCCAGAAGGCGAATGATTTTCGGACCCAGCCAAAACGCTACTATCAATGCGGTTACTGCTGCAGCTCCGGCTCGAAATGTAATGTACTTGAAAACACCGAATCCCGGTATTGAATATTGCTGATTTAATATTTCGAATAAATAATAAAGCAATATTGTATCCTTATTTTATTTTTTCAATAATTTCTTCCATCTTCATTCCACGCGAACCTTTGATGAGGATAACATCCTTTCTGGTTAGAATTTTTAGCAATTCTTTAGTCAATTCAGCTTTTTTTTGAAAATGTCGCTTGTGCTCAATTTTTGCCTCTCGGTAAACATATTTTGCATATTTTCCGATAGTCAATAAGTGTATCTCATGTTCTTTCTTTTTTGATAATTCACTAATCTTTTGACCGAGGATACTGTGATGGTTGATTGAATGTTTTCCTAATTCCAGCATATCACCAAAAATGATAATTTTTTTCCCTTTGTTAGAAACCTTATCGAGTGTTTCTAATGCTGCGATTGAGGAATCGAGGTTTGCATTATAAGAATCGTTTAAAATCATTACTCCGTTCCGGTAAACTACTTCCATCCTTTTATCCGTTGCGCGGAAAGATTCAAGAGCCTTTTTTATTTTTAGGAATGGTACATTAAAATACATTCCGACTGCAGCCGTACAAAGGGCGTTATAAACATTGTGCTTTCCGGGTACCGATAAATTTATCTTTTCACTCTTTTTATTTTTTTCATATTTGATTTTAAAACTGTGATTACCCGAAATATCCGAATTTATTATCTCAGCAGAATAATCAGATTTGCCATTCTCGATACCGTAGAAAGTTTTGTTTTTCATTTTGCGACTTATTTTTAATACTCCGGCATCATCTGAATTTACGAATGCATGCTTTTTATTATTCCGCGTACTCAGATATTCAAACAAAGCCCCTTCTTCCTTCAGAACGCCTTCCTTGTTTCGTAGATATTCCAGGTGTTCATTCCCTATGTTTGTTATTATTCCGTGTGTCGGCTGAAGAATTTCGCAAAGGTATTTTATTTCACCAAAATGGTTAGTGCCGATTTCAACAACGGCAATTTCGTGTCCTTTATCTAATCTGAAAAGAGTCAAAGGAACTCCTATATGATTATTAAAATTTTCCTCAGTACTCATTACATCATACTTTGAACTTAGTACTTTTGTAATCATGTCTTTAGTAGTTGTTTTACCGTTGCTGCCTGCAATGGCAAGGACAGGAATAGTAAAAGTTTCCCGGTAAATTTTTGAAATTTCACCTAGAGCCTGTATTGTATCTTGTACAACTACTATCGGTATGTTGTCAATATATTTAATACCTTTTTTGAAAATATTTTTTTTATAAAAGCTTCCATTAATTACTATTGCCCGGGCTCCTCTATCGATTGCTTGGGAAATAAACCTGTGTCCATCTGAAGTTTTTCCTTTTATAGCGACAAACATATTCCCTGGTCTGACAAGTCGCGAATCGATCACAACTCCGTTGACGCTGAATTTCTTAACATCATCGAAATTGATGAGGAGTTCAAATTTTATTTTTGTTATGTCATTAAAAGTTAAAACAATTCAAATCTAATTTTGATTTATAAAAAAATTTACAACTTCATTATCGCTGAAATGTTTTTTTTCTGTACCGATTATCTGGTATTCCTCATGTCCTTTTCCTGCAATAAAAACTACGTCTCCCGGCGAAGCGAAACTGATTGCCTTTTCAATTGCTCGTTTTCGGTCAATTTCTTGCAAATATCCTGAATTCTTATCTAAACCAGTAGAAATGTCCATCATAATCTGATAAGGATTTTCAGTACGGGGATTGTCGGAAGTAACAATCACGAGATCACTCAACTCGGCAGCTATTTTTCCCATTTTCGGGCGTTTAGTTTTATCGCGATCCCCTCCGGCTCCGAATACAGTAATAATTTTTCGATCACTAAAACCACCCTCCTTCATGATTTGCCTTATCGAAGTCAGACATTTCTCGAGGGCATCGGGAGTATGTGCATAATCAATTATCACGAAAAATTCTTTGGGCGTTTTTATTTTTTCAAAACGCCCTTTTATCGGTTTTAAATTTTCTACGGCGAACTTGACTGTTTCAAGTCCAACATTATTCATCAAGGCTGCTGCAGCTGCTGCCAAAACATTATACACATTAAATAATCCGATCAAAGGTGTTTTGATTTCAATACCGCTGGCATTAAAGAATAACGTGAAGGTTGTTTCATTTAAACCAAGATGAATGTTATGCGCCATTACATCGGCATGCTGATTGATACCATATGTAATTTTTCGGGCTTTACAATTTTCTAATATTCTTGTTCCATACGAGTCGTCCGCGTTGGAAACTGCAAGAGAATTTTCGGATAATTCATTAAAAAGTATTTTTTTCGATTGGAAATAATTTTCCATCGTTTCATGATAATCGAGATGGTCCTGAGATAAATTCGTGAAAATTGCTGTCTTGTAATTTATACCATGAACACGATCCTGGTGAAGCGCGTGCGACGATACTTCCATTACAACTTTTACGCATTTCTTCTTTACAAATGTTTTCAATAATCGATTTATTTCTAGCGATTCCGGAGTCGTCATAATTGATTCAATTTTTTCATCGCCTACAATATTTTCTATCGTTCCTATTAAGCCGATTTTAGAGACATCATTATTTTTTTTCAATGCGTGTTCAAAAATTTCCTTCAACAAATATGTGACGGTAGTCTTACCGTTCGTTCCGGTAACTCCGAACATTTCTATGGCTTCCGATGGATGACCGAAATAATTTGCCGACAGTAATGCTAATGCCTTCCGGGAATTTGAAACTACAATTTTTACAACACCTGCATGCATAAAATATGAATCAGGGAGTTCGGTGTCGTTTTCCAAAACAACAGCTTTGGCGCCCTTGCCGATTGCTTCCTGTATAAATTTATGACCATCATAGTTTTTTCCTTTGATTGCAACAAATAAATCTTCGCGGTTAATTTTCCGTGAATCATATTGAATATTATTAATTTGGATGTCTGATGTTACAGCCATTTTACCAAAATTGGTTTGAAACAACTTGCTAACTTTCACGTTTTTTAACAATTCCGATAATAACATTGATTTATTGATTTTCTGTATTTTTATTGTTCTCACAATGTAATGAAACTACCGTTTTCGATATGGCGTTCTGACCGGATTCAGGTGATTGGCTGATCACAATTCCGTTTCCATAATATTTTATTTCAAATCCATCCATACTTAAACGGTTAATTGCCCGCCTTAAAGGTAAACCAACTACATTCGGAACAAGGGCATATTCTTCTGTTGTCAAATCATTTTTTTTACTAAACATGATTCTGATTTTAGAACCTTTGGGCACAACTTCACCCGCATCCGGGTCCTGTTCCAGTATTACTTTTCCTGTACCAAAAGATTCAGCAATGAGATCCTGACTTTCTAAAACTTTGAGCGCTATTGAAAGTTGCAGGTTACAAAGATCAGGGACTATAGTCTCATTATTTACTTCATTATTCACTGCCAACACAATGTTTGTTTTTGTAAAAACACTATTCGTCATGCTTATCCGGTCTGCAATGTTTTTGAATATTGGCGCACTTGTGGTGCCGCCTGTATATCCTCCTAAAGTCGGATTATCAAGCATTATCAGACAGACAATCTGTGGATTTTCAACCGGAAAATATCCTATAAAATTTGCAAAGAACTTTTTCTGTGTATATTTGCCGTCTATCATTTGCCTTGCTGTTCCTGTTTTTCCTGCAATTCGGAATCCCTCAATGTAAGTAGCTGTGGCAGTTCCTCTTTCGATCACTCCTTCAAAAAATTCAGTAATTATTTCCGCTGTCTTTTCACTCACTACTCTTCGAATGGTAACAGGTTTATTTTGAAAAACAACTTCATCATTCTCATTTACAACCTTACTAATCAGATATGGTTTCATTAATACACCTTTATTTGCAACCGCACTATACGCCGATACAATTTGAATAGGGGTTGCACTTACTTCATAACCATAAGACATAGTATTCAATGTCGTACCTGACCAATCTTTTGGTTTTTTCAAAACTCCTTTACTTTCCGCGGGAAGTTCAAGATAAGTTAAACTGCCGAAACCAAAATCGCGTGCTTTTATAAAAAGTGCTTCCTGTCCGATGATGTCGCTAATCTTCGCCATTACTATATTACTCGAATATTCAATCGCTTCTTTGAAAGTAAGATAATCGAAGGGTTTAACGTCAGTGATTGTGCGAGATCCTCTGTTTGATACAATTTTATATTTTCCCTTTTCAGCGTTGAATCTTTGGTTAGGTTTAACTGAGTTTTGCTCTAATGCAGCGGAGGCTGTTACGAGCTTAAAGACCGATCCCGGTTCAAACATATCTGTAATAGCACGAATTCTCTGATTCTTGATATCATCATTGCTAATGTTATTCGGATTGAATCCGGGATATTGAGCAATTGCCAATATTTCACTTGTGGATGGTTTTAGTAATACTGCAATTCCGCCATCAGCTTTATAAATTTCCACACCGCGTTTGATTTCTTCTTCAGCAATAGATTGATAAGCAAGATCAATCGTCAAATAAAGATGATTACCGTTTTCAGGTTCAATTCTGGGATACTCGACCGACACTTTCGCTCGTCCCCAACCATCTCGCTGTAATATCATGTAGCCGTTTTTTCCCTTCAGAAAATCATCCGCAAATAACTCGATGCCTCTTACTCCCTCGTTATCGATGTTCGTTCCTCCGAGAACCTGACCGGCAAGTGAACCATAGTGATAAATTCGTTTTTGTTCATCGATTACGATCAATCCTTTAATTTGTTCATTCTCGATAAATTTTCTGTACGACGGGAGTACACAACGTTCTAAATATTCGAATTTTTTTTCCGATCTGATTTTATCTAAATAATATTTTTTAGGCTTATTGAATACTTTCGAAAAAATACTAACAATTCTTTTCCCCTCTTCTTCTGATACGAATGAAGGATCGATGGCAAATGTAGTGAAGGTAGTATTTGAAGCCAGGATATTGCCATTCCTGTCGTAGATATTACCTCTCGAGGCGGAAAGGGGAATTTTTGCTTCATACTGACGTTTCGCGAATTTTTGAAAGTCAGAAGATTTAAATACCTGAATCTGAACCAATCGGAATGAAACCAAAAGAAAACCGATCAGCAGAATAATTTTTATTATAAAAATTCTACGTGATTTTTCTTTTAAACCCGTTAATTTATATTTATTTTGATATTTCAATTTCTATTTTTTTTCTTTTCCATGATTGAGCCAGATCGGTTGCTCCTTCGGAAGCATCATTCCCAAATCTTTTTGTGCAATTGGAATAATTCTTTCCATACCTGATTTTCGATTGATTTCAGCTTTCAATAATTCATTTGTATTTTTGATGGCGGAATATCTCAATCTTTTGTCGTTAATATCCTGAGCCAATTGATCAATAGTAACAATATTTTTAATCGTAAAAACACCGAGAGCGGTTAATAAAAAAATTGCGACGATCGTCTTTAGCGGCGATTGGCGTTTTTTGTTGCCCGGTTTGTTTTTCCGAACCATAACGTCTGAAGGAAGCGGATGACCGTCGCCGTTAAATATATAACGAGGATCAGGAGACATATCTTCCCTGCTTCTAATATCCCTTGATGGTTTGTACATATATTTCAAACTCTTTCAGCAACTCTTAGTTTGGCGCTCCGCGCTCTGATGTTTTGTTTAATTTCCGATTCCTGAGCAATTATCGGTTTTTTAGTTAAACTGATAAGTTCAGGTGTAATTTTTGTATCGGGAATTAATTTATTTCCCGACCATATTTTTGTTCTGGATTTTTCTTTAATAAAATCCTTAACAATTTTATCTTCGATTGAATGATAAGAAATAACTACAAGCCGTCCGCCGGTGTTTAATACCTTGACAGAATCGCTCAAAGCCGTTTTCAAACATTCGATTTCCTGATTAACTTCAATTCTGATTGCCTGAAAAATTCTCGACAAGGTTTTGTTTAAAAACCTTTGTCCTACTACGGATTCAATGATTTTTGCAAGTTCGGTTGTAGTTTTGATATCATGGTCGCGCCGCGTATAACATATTTTTCTGGCTATTTTTCTGGAAAATTTTTCTTCACCATAATGAAAAAAAATATCACTCAGATTTTCTTCCGGGTATGTGTTAATAACGGTGTAACCATCTAACGACTGGCGGAGATCGAATCGAAAATCCAAATTCCCTGCTTCACGATAACTGAAACCTTTTTCGGGCATATCGATTTGGTAAGATGAAATACCGAGGTCAAACAATATTCCATCGATTTTGTGGATATTAATTTTGGAAAGCTCTTGGGAGAGATTTGAGAAGTTGCTGTGTATAAATAAAATTCTTTCTCCAAAACGCATTTTAGTAAAATTAATTGCATCTTCATCAGCGTCTATCCCAATTAAGACTCCTGTGGGTTGGAGTTTTTCCAAAATTTTTTCCGAATGACCACCACCGCCTAACGTTGCATCTACATAAACACCATCCGGCTTCGTAACCAGATACTCAATGATTTCAGCAACAAGAACTGGTGTATGATATCCGTCTTGCATAAATTTTCAAAGAACTTCAGCCGGAGTGGTTCATAACTTTTTGTGCAACACTTTCATATGTCTCACTCTGACCATTTATATATTCATCATAGATTTTTGGATTCCATAACTCAATTTTATCCAATGCGCCAAGGATTAAAATTTCACCCTCTATTCCGGCATACTCGCGCAGTTCCGATGGTATAGTAACCCGAGCTTGTGTGTCCAGTTGAACATCAGATGCAAGTTCGAGAATTTTTCTTACAAAAAGCCTATGACTTGGTTCATAAGTAGAAAGTGTTCTAAGATGATTTTCCAATTTTGACCACTCATCAAGCGGATAAATAAATAAACATTTATCAAAACCTCGTGTTATAACAAAATTATCCTTGATATCATCAGTAAGTTGTTTCCTAAGCTTCGAGGGGATATTAACTCGACCTTTAGAATCGACACTGTATTTATATGTTCCTTTTAGTGATGCCATAAAAATTCATATTTTCAATTAAAATTTCTACACACTTTTACCCACTTAAACTGAATTTAATGTGTAATTTAGTGTTTTTTAACTAAAAGTCAAGCAAATAATGTAAAAAAATGGATTTTTTTAGGTGGGTAATAAATTCAAAAATAAAACTATCGAAAACAAGCGAATTTTTAAGTTTTTTACAATATCTTAAGGATCCTCAGATTACAATTTGATTTAAATTTTTATATTTTTTGCCCTTAATAAATTTTCTAAGTTACCGGAACCATTAAAATGGATCGTATCCATTCCCAGAACTTGAGCGCTTTCGATATTAACTATTTTATCGTCGATGAATATAATTTCATCCGAAGATAGGCCGGTTTTGTTTAACACGGTTAAATAAATTTCTTTCTCTGGTTTCATATGTCCGATTTTGTATGACAAAAAATATTCCTTAAAGTAATTTAATACCGGAAAATTTTCTTTTATATATCTGAAATGCAGTTCGTTTGAATTGCTCAGTAAAAAAAGTGGATATCTTAGGCTTAATGAATAAATTAATTTATCCATTTGGTCGACATATTTTTTCGCAACGCTGCACCAGGCATCTTTAAATTTATTGAAATCAATCTCTAAATTAAACTCTTCAGAAAAAACCTTGTAGAAGCTGTATGTGCTAATCTCCCCCTTTTCATATTTCACAGCAGAACTCTCAATCTTTTTAAATATTTCCTCCCCCGATAACAAATTATCTAACCGCGTATTAATAATAAATTGTTGAAAATCGATATCTATCAACACATTACCCAAATCAAACAAAATCGCTTTTATAACTTTGTGATTCTCAGAATTCATTTTAGTTCCATATTTTGAATCTCAATTTCATCTTCTATTCTGAGCAAAGCATAGAAACCTTTCGATCCTTCTCCGCAATTAATCATTTGAATATTATTGAACAAACATTTCCCTCGTGCTTCGTGTATATGTCCGCAAATCAGTACATTGATGTCATGCGCTTCGATGAAATTTTTTACAGCTGTACTGCCGACATGCCGCCCGGAATGAATTACATCAAGTTCGGTTCCATACGGTGGTGCGTGAGAGACAAGAATTTTAATTTTCGTGTCCTTTATTTTTTTAAAACCTTTTATAAGTATTTCAGAAACAGATTTTTCTTCAATTTCATATGGAGTATTCAAAGGCGACAAAGGTGCACCGGAAACGCCAAAAAAACCTATTCCATTAATTATTTTGCCATTGCCATTTATGGAAATACCGTGTTGATCAAACAGTGTATCATGTCCCGGTAAGTCCATATTCCCCGCAATGCTTAACATTTCGGCTGTATATTTTTGAAATTTCTGAATTGCAAGCTCTGCTTCCTTAATACTCCCGACATTTGTTAAATCCCCGCCGATTATAAGAATATCAGGTTTTTCGTATAATATTATCTCTTCTGCTTTTTTATAATTGCCGTGAATATCAGTGATTGCAATAATTTTCATATTAATGCCAATTTTTAATAACCTAATTAAAATTGAATCAAAATCAAAAGTTTTTTTTAATTAATACTTGACATGACCGGGGAGAATAGTTATATTATTATAACGACAAATATGTCGACATTGCTTTGAGAATCAGACAAATGTGTCATTATAAAATTTCAGGTGAAACAAATGAAATCTAGAATAGGAACCCGGATTAGGGAAGCCCGCGAAAACAAGGAACTCGATCAGTACACACTCTCAATGAAGGTTGGAGTGGCTACCCGGACATTACAAAGATGGGAAAAAGGCGACCAAGTCCCCGATGCCAACAACCTTATGAAAATTGCAAAATATACTAAAGTCCGGCCGGAATGGCTATTGACAGGTGAAGGAGAAATTTACAATACACCACCTGAGCATAACAATGTTTATCCTTTGTATAAAGAAAAAACATTCAAAGTAGTTCAGCTTGTAGATATACCGATTCTATCTTCCGTACCAGCCGGAAAAACAGCCACTACTTTTCATCCTGACTATGTTGAAAGCTATGTCACCATTGACAATATTAACGATCCCAATGCCTTTGCACTTGTCGTAAAAGGAGCAAGCATGTCACCCAAAATTGAAGACGGAGACATCGTCGTTGTAAGTCCAAAACACGAAGCCCGAAACGGAGATATATGCGTTGTCAGGGTAAATGAGGAGGATGTTCTAAAAAAAATAAAAATCGACAACACTCATATTCATTTGATACCATTAAATCCGGAATTTGATCCGGTTTCAGTTCGGAAAAGAGATATTGCCTTCGTATGGAAAGTCGTAAAAGTCATTAAAAATCTTTAGTTATTTTGTTTTTATACCAAAAAATGTTAAATTCTATTTGGTTTTTGAAGAATTTTAACAGTTTAAGGGGCTAATTGCCTCTTATTTTTTTATAATCAAAATAAAGGTTGTAAGTAAAATGAAAAATATTTTAAGTATCCTAATTATTACCCTGTTTACGCTTGTATCTATTTCAAATCTCTTTGGTCAAGCAATAATTATAAATGAATTATATAACGGTTCTCAACCAACAGACGAATGGATAGAATTGCTAGTAGTTCAGGATGGACTTGATATCAGGGGTTGGGATTTGAGAGACTTCTCGAGTACCGGAGGCGCCCAAGCACCATTAGTGTTAAGTAACAGCTCCGTTTGGAGCAATCTGAAAGCCGGAACAGTTATTATAATCACTCAGGTTTCCAGTCACATCGAAGATTTAGATCCCGCTGATTTTACCTTAACTATAAAAACATCCAACGCCGTATTTTTTGCAGGCAATCCTTTTAACTTCGCCGGCACAAGTGAAGCCATCCAAATTCGGAATCAGGCTCAGACTCACATCTTTGGTGTTTCATGGGGTGCAGGAAATGCAACAAGCATCCCTGAACCAAAAATTCATTTTTCCGGCGCTTCAACATCCGCAACCTCAACGGCATTCAAGGAAGATGCTGTTATAAAACTAACAACTTTAAGTAATTGGGCACAAAATACGACCCCAACTCTTGGAATCGGAAACACCACAGCCAATGCCACATGGATAAGCACATTAAGAGCGCGGGCTGAAGGCTCAGGTTCTGTTTCTATTACGCCACCAACACTAAATGGCAATACCGACACTACCATAACGATCACATACAGACGCGATCCCGCGTTCAGCGTAACGAATTTAAGAATTATCGTCAATCCTGATTTCAATTGGTCAAAAAATATCAGCAGCGTCAACTTTAATAATATGACCGCAACAACAAGTGTATCCGGTGATACTATTTATTTTAGAAATATAGTATTTAATATCGATTCTACCATAATAAATATTAACAATATCACTTCAGCCATTTTTACCGGTAATTATAAATTTAATACACAATCCGGAGCGGGAAATAATTACGGCGATGTTGCTCCTATTCCGGTAATAACTGTTCACGGTGCCGCGATTCCCATTGCAGATACTAAGGTTAATAATGCTAACGGTGTTTCACTACGACTCGGGGATCTTGTCACTGTAAGAGGAATCGTTACCGTAGCAAACCAGTTTAACAGCCCAAGTTACATACAGGATAACTCAGCCGGGATGTCAGTGTTTGGCTCGTCTTTTTCAACCAATGTCACAATAGGTGATGAAGTCATTGTTACAGGCAGGGTTGCACAATTTAATGGTTTGAACCAAATCGATATGCCGACGAATCTATCTGTAGTTAGCAGCGTTAACCATCTCGAACCGATCTTAGCTACACCTACACAAATCAATAATGATGGTGCAGGCGGATTTGAAAATTTTGAGGGTAAACTTGTCCGTTTGAATGGTGTTACAGTAACCGAAATAAACGGAAGTACAGTTACTAGCTGGCAATCTGGTACTTCGGGAAGGAACTATCGTTTAAGAGGGATATCTGCATCGGATACAGTTCAAATTAGAATAGACGAATCCGCAGGAATTTCAGGCACAGTAGCTCCCGCCGGAGCTTTTGATGTTATTGGTGTAGTAAGTCAGTTTAAATCCACTTCCCCATTTATCGGTGGGTACCAATTAATGCCGCGATCGCTCGCTGATATTATTTCTTCAGGACCACTTCTATCAGAATTTCCCACCGAAACATATATCGATTCAAATAAAATCAGGATTGAATGGAAAACTATAAATCCGGGCAATTCGAGAATTAAATATGGTAAAACAACCGGATATGAGTTAGGCATTATTGCCCCCGACAATGTACTCCGAACTTCACATTCTGTGTTGGTTAGCGGTTTAAGTCCTGCAACTGTGTACAATATGCAGGCATTCTCTGTCAATGGCGGCGATACAAGTTTTGCAAGCAATTTAATTGTGAGTACATCCTCTGCCTCACCAACAACAGGTGTAATAAATGTATATTTTAATAAAACTGTTAACACTTCTGTCTCAATCGGAGTAAATGCCCAGGCTAACGTCAGCTTCATAACAAAAATACTTGACCGAATCAACGCTGCACGTCGCTCGATAGATCTTGCCTTATATAGTTTAAGCGGAACTGCCGGCTCTACAATCGCTAGCGCTCTGGTAAATGCTAAGAACAGGGGCGTCAAGATACGCGTCATCGGAGAGTATGATAACCGAACAACTGCTCCATGGTCAACACTTACTTCAAATGGTATACCTGTTATATATGATGCGTATGGCGCCAACGACGGTACAGGATTACATCATAATAAATTTTTTGTATTCGATAATCGCGGCGGCGCACCGGAAAGCGTTTGGGTAGTAACAGGTTCATGGAATCCGACTGATCCCGGAACAAATGACGACCGGCAAAATGTCATCGAGATTCAGGATGTTGCTCTTGCAAACGCTTATACACTTGAGCTTGAAGAGATGTGGGGAAGCAACACCGATGTACCAAATTCATCCGTTTCAAGATTCGGTTCAAGAAAATTGAATAACACTCCTCATAAATTTATAATCGGCGGAAAACATGTAGAAAGTTATTTCAGTCCGAGTGATATGACGACATCTGCGATCGCAAAAATACTTGGAAGAGCTCAAGGCTCAGTCAACGTAGCGATGCTAACTTTTACCAGAAAAGAACTTGCAGACTCAATTGTATCAAAAAAAATTGCAGGTAAGAAAACACGCGTTATATTGGATAACAATACTGATTCAGGCACTCAGTTTCCTTATTTACAAACAAGCGGAGTTGATATCCGCTTAAAGGCAGGCAGCGGAATGCTTCATCACAAATATGCCATTGTTGATGCTGAGCCATATGGATTGGAAGGATGGATTGTAACAGGTTCACACAATTGGTCATCATCTGCGGAAACAAGAAATGACGAAAATACAATAATCATAAAAGACAACATCATCGCCAACCAATATTTACAGGAATTCACTGCGAGATATTATGAAGCAGGCGGTAACGATTCGATCAGAGTAAGTGTGAATGAAACCGGAAGCGGGATACCTGAAAATTATTCATTAAGTCAAAATTATCCAAACCCGTTTAACCCGACAACAAACATTGATTTCAGCTTACCGAAATCAGGTATGGTAACCTTAAAAATTTATAACATGCTCGGACAGGAAGTTGCTACTTTAATTAACGGCGAGATGAAAGCCGGGAGTTATAATATTCAGTTCAATGGTAATCAGTTGTCTTCAGGCGTTTACGTATATCAGATCAGAGCGGGTTCTTTTATCATGAATAAAAAATTCACTCTTTTAAGATAAATTATTTTCTATAATCATTATAACCCCAAGCCCAACTTGGGGTTTTTTAATTGATATTCCTTCAGGCATTTTATATATTAGTCAAAAATTCCGATAGAATTATTAATGAACTCTCAACCAATTGGCGTCTTTGATTCCGGAATCGGCGGTTTAACCGTCGTCCGCGCATTAATGAATCAACTTCCCAATGAAAATATTGTCTATTTCGGCGATACTGCGCGCGTTCCTTATGGACCTAAATCTACACAAGTTGTTCGT
>CAYTID010000017.1:0-29854 GCA_964437735.1 uncultured Ignavibacteriaceae bacterium
CGTAAATCGCAAATCGTAAATCGTAAATCGTAAATATATCGGGGGTATAATAAAAAAGGGGAGCCAAATTAATGACTCCCCTCGGATTGGTTTAAACAACCAATTACTTCATTAACAGCATCTTTTTAACTTGTGTAAATTCATTACCTGATGTTAATGAAACAGCGTGTATACGATAGAGATACACACCTGATGCAAGGTTTACACCGGCATTGTTTTCTGTATTCCACAATACCGATTGATATCCTGCATCGACTTCACTATTGACAAGCACTGCAACTTCCTGTCCGAGAATATTGAATAAGCTCAAGCGAACCTTGCTCGCTTCTGGGAGCGCATATTCAATCATAGTAACAGGATTGAACGGATTCGGATAGTTCTGGCTAAGTTCATAATGTTCAGGTAATTCGTTACCCGATTTCATTATATTCGCTGTTGCCTGGGATGAATTCACATTAAATCCAACAAGGAATCTGCATTCGTCGAAGCCTTCATTGATAGCACCTAATGCTGCAGTGATATCACCAAGACTTGGCTGGGTTGAATTTGCAGGTACATATGTTCCGCCCAAAGCTCTATTTGCGAGCGCGAATAGATCCGCAACTGTATTATTCGAACCGAGATGTGTTATTACTTTGCCGGGAATATAAAATGTTTTCCCATCCTCTAGTTCTATATCATCGTTGGTTCCGCAAATTCCGTCAGGACCCGGCGCTGCTTTGTTCGTAGTAAAGGATGTCCCTTCTAATTTAATAGCTCCGAGATCATTGCGATCACCCGGAAGCAGATGCATTCTCAGATTTAATCCTAATGCAATTGCCTGGCCGAGAAGTGTATTAGTAAGTTTGCCCTTCTTAAGCGGAAGGTTAGTTGCACAACTCGCCCCAAAGCCTGGATTATTCGTTAAGACAACTGAAGGACCACCTGAAGGTAATCTATCGATTACGCATTGTTCCTGATTTGTTGCGATCGTCAATAGTTTTATACTATCGCCTATGGCTAATGATCCACTACTTAACAATGTTTTAATAAGATTTAGTGTAGTGATTTTTGGACTTGTTACACATTTTGTTCCGCCGGGATTTCCGTAGTAACCTTGTGTGAAAGTGCAATATACTTTGCCGCAGACTTCAACTGATAAGGTATCTCTGCATATTGATTCTTGACCCCATGCATCAACGACTGTAACAGTGTATACGCCGGCATTTACAACTTGTGATGGTATTGTAATACAACTATCAGTATCGGTTGGATTACTAGGTCCTGTCCATGTATACGTAAATGGAGCCACGCCTTCAGGTACCACACAAATTGTTACATCCGGATCACCTACACAAACAGAGTCTTTGCTCGAGAATATTTCGCATCCGAATCTGTATGTGCAATTGAATTCCACCCACGATGAATCTGAGCCGCATTTTCCTGAAACTGATACGCTATAATAACCCCAATCTAGTTTTGTTAAAGGTTTATTCACTTTTAGGCTTCTTTGGGGTCCGGATTCTGTAATTGTATAGTCAGCACTATTTGATAACTGGATCCATGCACCACCATTGGGTTTAAACCACCATTTTGTTATAAATGGTCCGGTACCCGAAACAGTTGTGGTATATACCAGATCAGTAGTAATAGGATCAATTATAGTGTTACAATCTATTGGCTGTAAGTCTGTGATATCTGTCAGTGGAAGAACCGTTACAGTACCAGTGTTTTGAGCTTCACAGAGATTTGCATCTTTAACAGTAACAGTATATGGCGTGGTAACACCAGGAGACACTGTTATTGATTGAGTTGTTGCACCGCCCGGGCTCCATAAATATGTGTATGGAGATGTACCACCGTTCGGAGTTGCTGTGAGTGTGGCACTTCTTAGCCCGAGACAGATTGTATCATTTGTAACGCTTACAGTGAGAAGTGATGGTTGTGTAAGTGTCACTGAATCTGTCTTCTCGCATCCGGCATATACATCGCGCGAGTCTACTACTCTCACTACATACTTCATTGCCGTCAATCCTGTGAATGTAAACGGTGATGTATTTTGTCCTTGTGATGTACCATTTAAATAGAGTGTGTATGGTGGTGTACCGCCACCGAATGTTGCTGTGATTGTTCCGTTATTCGAACCGTTGCAGGTCAGGTCGGTCTTACCAAGACCTAATGTAACTGCCGTTGGTTGTGTTAGTGTGATTATTTTTGTATCCTCACATCCGGCATATACGTCGCGTGAATCAACTACTCTTACCGTGTATGTTCCGGCAGCAAGATTGTTGAATACCCTCGGTGATGTCGCTGCACCTTGAGTCACTCCGTTTAGGAATATTGTATATGGAGATGTCCCGCCACTAAATGACGCTGTAATCGTTCCATTATTTGATTCGAAGCATGTCAGGTCGGTCTTCTGCAATCCTAAAGTCACCTGGTCTGGCTGTGTAAGTGTTGCCGGACAAAGTGCTGTTTGACCAATGCCATCTTTTACGGTAACATTATAACTACCAGCGGCGAGACCTGTAAACACATTTGAGCTCTGGAAGATTACCCCATTTAGACTATATTCCAGAGTTCCAAATCCAGTAGCGGTTACTGTTATTGTTCCATTATTGCTGTTGAAGCAAGTAAGGTCCGTCTTTTGTACGCTACATTCAGGCGGAGGTAAATAGTTACCAAAAGCACGTGTTGTGTCTACTTGTGATGCTGCAAGACTAAAGTTATACCCGCGAGGTCCATATCCTGCGGTGGAAATGGGTGTGTAGCCGGGAGTTGCAAACCTTGGAAATGACTGACTCCAACCATTTTGTAATTTTTCTGCTAATTCATAATCACCGGGAGCAAGATCAGTAAATCGGAATGTACCAACAGGTGTTCCTGTGCCGGTTGTATCAAACACTTCTAATGGAATACCTGATATCGTTGCTCTCAATCTTATAATCCAGCCGTTAAGTCTTTGTTCGTTCGCAGTATAAGCACTGTCTTGTGGACTTGTATCCCTAAACTTAAATCCTCCAATTATACCAGTTGGTCTTTCGGGAATCGGAATAGGTACAGTTTTCTGGCCACCGGCAAAAGCGAGTCTTGTTTGACCGCTTGCACCTGTATAAAAACCTGATCCGAAGAAAGAATTGTTCCAGTCGTCCGAATTACCATTCACTCCATCCGGATTGTAGCGATATCCTCCTTGCCATCGTGTTCCATTACTATTTTCTCCGAGGTAATATTGGAAACCATTTTTCCAAACGAATGTCGGAGCTTCACGCAATTCGTAATATACTATCAAAAGGGAGTCTGTATTTACTGGAAAACGGATTGGATCACCAGGTTTCCGTGGAAATATTGTAAATCCTGCATATGGTGATGGATTTGTACCATTGCCACTCGCAACGGTGTCATTAACGTTGACAGATTGGAAAGCAAGGTTTACCCTACGTGGAGTGAAGGGAGTAAAATCCGGCTGCGAATTCGGAAATACCAGCCCCCCGGGATCCCCGCTCGATGGTAAAGCATTTTTGTGAACAATTCTAAATTGAAAATTTCGTGTCAGATCAATAAAAATCTTACCGGGTTGTTGCTGGTAGTCATAAATTACCTGGAAAGCTCTTGTAGAATCTGCCATTATCGCGCCGTCAATAACAACCACATAAGACTGATACTCACCTTCATTTACCCATTGACCAGGACTTGCATTTCCGGTTGTCCAACCACCGGCTGGATCAGCCATAACAATACCAGGACCAAATGCACCTGATGGTGAAATTGTAACAGTGGTCGCTTTTATACCAGAGGTTTGTCGCCACGCCCAGTGCTTGGCACCAATGTTATCAGTAAAGGTGGTCATAGCAATAAGGCCTGAAGTCTGTCCTGTTGCAGTTAACCAAAAAGTGAGTCCAAGATGATCACGCGTAATAAGGAACTCATCATTATAAATCTCACCTGCAGCATTCGCAGTGGCTGTGAAGTAATCGTAACCATCGAGTGAATTGAGTATCTCAATATCTACAACCTCACCCGGGGTCCAACCTTCACCAGTGATGATAACAATATCGCCCGGTTGATAATCATCTTTATCCGTGCGAACTGTCGCTCCTGATTTTAAAGAAGTATTATTATACTGAACATACCTCTCTTTAGCAGCCTGAACTTCTTTGGCGAAAGGCATCTTAGATGCATCAATGCTGTACCCAGCCTTCGATGCATTAAACCCGTCTGCCTGTCCGAAGGCCAAACCGCAAGTTATTAATGTTAAAACAAGAAGTAATGTAATACTCCCTGTCAATTTTAAATATTTATACATATAAATCCTCCTATATTGTTTATGATTTTTAATTATTTTTTTGTACTGATCGATCCCATTATCTGAGATTTTTGGTGAAGCTATTTTTTCTAAAACTTTTATATCCATTTATACCTCAGTAAGAAATTAAGACATCTGATATTAAAAAGGTGTGATACAGGTCACAATTTTGAACTTATTAGAAATTTCTAATAAGTTGAGTTTTTGTGTATTTTGGCATGGGTGTTACAAATTTTATCGTCGAATTTGGTCTGTTTTTGAGGATTTTTGGAGAGTTGTGTTTTGTTGTGAGCATGATTACAGGTGTCCGTATTTAATATTTTTAAAAATAATTAACAAAAAAAACGAAATTATGGTTTTTTTGCGTAAACCTTAATTTTTTTTAAAAAAGAAATCAGGTCACCCGGAGGAATAGGTGGAGATATATTGTAAATCGTTATCCGTAAATCGTAAATCGTTATTCGTAAATCGTAAATCGTCATTCGTAAATCGTAAATCGTCATTCGTAAATCGTAAATTGCAAATTGAAAATTGTCATTTGCAAATTGAAAATTGTCATTTGCAAATTGTAAAGTCCGCTCCGACGGGCTTATCTTTTTTTTTGTTTGGCATTATATTCTACAATGAATTGTGTTACAAACCATGCACAGAATATGATATAAGACATTTTGAAGTTTATTTTTTTTGTTTTAATTTGTATTATGTTTTTTGAAAAAGTTTCAATACTTATAACATATTTCTAGCAATAAAATTAATAACGAAACTTGATTTATGGATAAAACAAATTCCAAAAAGCTTAAACATACCTCAACTCTTAAAAGACCTTCACAAGATATACGACAGACTAAAAACTTCACACTAAAAGATTTTCTGATTGCTGCATCATTATTTGTTTTTGCATTAGCATTATACGGCAATACTTTTACGCATGGATATGTACTTGACGATAAAATAATGATTACAGAAAATTTTTTAGTTCAAAAAGGAATAAGTGGTATTCCGGAAATTATATCACATGGACCTCTCTACGGCTGGAAAAAAATTAACGATGGTTATCGTCCGTTTTCGTTAGTAACATACGCCATTGAAGTTTCATTATTCGGTTTTAATTCAAAAGTGCATCATGTGTTTAATGTTTTAATTTATGCTTTTACTTGTGTAATACTTTTCGTTTTATTACGAAAACTTCTCTCCAAGATGCATGTAATTGTTCCAATGATAATCACACTCTTATTCCTCACTCATCCAATCCACACCGAAGTAGTTGCCAATATCAAAAGCAGGGATGAGTTATTCAGTTTCTTGTTTTTAATCTTAAGCTTGTGGTTCCTTATTTATTACATTCGTTCTCATAATTTCTATTCAATGTTCTTAAGCTTGATAATGTATTTTTTCTCGCTTATTTCGAAAGAAAATTCAATTACATTTTTAGCCGTTGTGCCGCTAACTCTTTATATTTTCACTGAATTACCGCTAAAAAAAATATTTAATTACTCATTAACATACTTAGGTATTGCTGCAATCTATTTAGTACTACGGTGGAATATTGTAGACACCGATTCATTTCTTCAGCAAACGGACATAGTTAATAATTCTCTTGTCGGAGCTGGGTCGCTCTCTGAAAGAATTGCAACAGCTGTATTAATATTAGGTAAATACATAATTTTATTATTTTTTCCACTCACACTTAGTTCCGAATATGGCTACAACCAAATTCCCAATGTAGGTTGGGCTGACATCGGTGTTCTCATTTCTTTTTTAGTATGCTTAATACTTATTTTGTACGCAACGATAAAAATTCGGAAGAAGGATATGCTCAGTTTTTCTATTCTTTTCTTTTTCATCACTATAAGCGTTGTATCGAATATTTTCTTTCTCGTCGGAGCCACTCTTGCAGAACGTTTTTTATATACTCCCTCATTAGGATTTTGCATAGCATTGATCTATGTACCTAAGAAGTTTTGGCATATTGACTTTAATAATTTTAGAACTAAAAAAGTTCGTATTTTTCTCGGCGCAATTACAGTTCTTGTAATCGCTTATAGCTACCGTACCATAATCAGGAATTCGGAATGGCGCGACGAACTTTCTTTGTTTACATCGACTGTTGAAACTTCACCAAATAGCATGCGAGCTCATTGGGGATTAGCTGATGTGTACAAGAGAATGTCAGAAAACGAAGAAAATCCACACCTAGTAACAAGATATTTAAATAAATCGGTTGAACATTATAAGCATGCAACTAAAATTCTTCCACGCATCTGTGAGCCGTGGCATATTCTTGGTTATGGACTTCATGCTCTTGGTAATGAAGAAGAAGCAGCGCGAGTATATCTTAGAGCACTTGCTTGTGATCCCAAAATTGCCAAAACACAAAATAACATGGGATTAATTTATTTCAATCACAACCAATATCCGGAAGCCTTAAAAAGTTTTTCAGAGGCGGTTCATCTTGATTCCACATATGCCAACGCTTATGGAAATTTGGGAGGAGTTTATCATGTGCTTGGAAATTATGACAGTGCTTTAGTTTATTACGAAAAGGCATTATCTCTTGATCCCAATTTAGAATCCTTCCGCGGATATGCATCTGAATTGAGGAAGCTCATTCAAAAATAAACTATTCCAATTGTATAAAATATCAGGTTAAGATATTTATTGTATAATATTATTAATACTTAACAATTAGTATAAGTATAATACTAAAGCTTATAGCTTTTCAAGAACGTAAATTGTGAAAAGTGACAAATAAAAAAAAGGGCAGCCACCCGGCTGCCCTTAAGAAGAAAAAATAGTTAGTTGACTTCTCATCCCCGATACAACACATTAATATGGGGTTTTAATGAAATTACCTTAAAATGGGGGGAAAGTTATCACTTTGGTTTACCGAACGGTTTATCTGATTTATGATGGAATAATTTCAGGACAGCTTCAGTCCGGGAATGTACATGCAGTTTTTGATATATATTTTTAATGTGAAAACGGACTGTTTCGACACTGATGAATAACTTTTCACCGATTTCCTGATAAGTGATGCCCATTGCAAGATGCTGCAGTATTTCATATTCGCGGGGGGTGAGTTTACTGATTTCTTCCTGCGGCTCAACCTGAAAAGCTTTAATAACTTTTCTGGCTATTTCATTCGACATCGGAGACCCGCCTTCATGAAGTTCTTTGATTGATTTTAAAATTTCCCTTGTAGGAGTGTTCTTAAGAACATAACCGTTTGCTCCGGCTGATAGAGAATTAAAAATATTATCGTTAGTATCATATACCGTAAGCATCATAATATTTATGTCGTTTCTTTTGCTTTTCATTTTTTCAACGCATTCTATTCCGGATATTCCGGGGAGATAAATATCCATCAAAACGATATCGATATTTTCTAATTTTAAATTCTGTAAAGCATCCTCTCCACTCTCAAATGACCCCGCACACTCGAAGCCTTCATTATGGTTTAAAATATATTCCAATCCCTCTCGAATTTTTTTATCGTCTTCAACCAATGCGACTTTTATATTCTTATTTTTCATCTTACATACAATTCTGTTGGCGGCAGCGGAATAATTATCTCAATAGACGTTCCACTCCCACTTTTTTCCTCGATGTTCATTTCCCCGCCAATCTCCTTTGCCCTCTCTTCCATATTCTTCAAGCCAATTTTCCCGGATTGAGGATAACCATCTTTACCATCCAAACAGAATCCATCACCGTTGTCTGCCATCAACAGTATAAAGTTTCCGTCTTTTATATCAGTTGTGATTTCAAGAACCGATGCCTGTGAGTGTTTACAAACATTCATTATCGCTTCTTTTGCTATAAAATAAACATTCTTTTTAAATTCAGCAGAAATTATTCTTTTCTCATTTTTTATAGAAGAACTGTAAGATAGTTTGATTCCCCTCGATTGAAGAATCCTTGCGGAGTTATATCTGATGTTTATGAGTAAGTCCTCAATTTGATTTTTTGCCGGATCCATTGCCCAAATAATATCCCTCAGCATTTCCATTATTTCCTGCGTGCAATCACTGATAAAATTTAATTCCTTTATAGTTCCATCAAAATCGTTATTTAATATTTTATTGGAAGCGACTTCGGACGATATTGATATCTGCGAAAGCGAAGTCCCTATCCCATCATGAAAATCACGGGATATTCGTTGGCGCTCATTTTCTACGGCTCTGTTCTTTTCTTTAACAACCTGCCTAAGAATAAATTTCTTGCTGATTTCATACCGTCTGAAGAGCCAGAGGAAAACGCCAATAAATACAATGACAATAAATATAAAAAAGGGATTTTTCCAAAAAGGGGGTTTAATTGTAATTTCCATTGAATTGTGACTCCAGATGTCATCGTTCATTGTCCGTGCTCTTAATTGAAGTGTGTAATTACGCGCAGGTAATTCTGATATTCGTTTTGTGGTTTTTTGGGTTACATTACGCCAAGTATCATCGATACCGAGAATTCTGTATTCAAATAATATAGAGTCGGCGCCTTGTAGATTGAGACCGGAATAAATATGTTCGTCCGCAAAAACATCAGCGCGAAACATTAATAAAAAAAAGAAAAACCATATTATTTTTTTCAAATTAGAATACCTATATAGTTTTTCTTTAATAAATATAAAAAAAATATTAAGTGCAAACCCGCTTAATATTCTTTAAAAATGTGAAAAATTATTTTATACCAAAAATTCCGACAGAAGCCTGAGCAAACTCAACCAAAGGACCGAAGTATAAGCCGAGAACCAATGTCGGAACAACCAGAAGCAGAATTGTTAAGACATGGACAAACCGAAATTTTCCCGGTACGCTTCCGTTGTCGCTGTCGCGTAAAAACATATTACGGAAAACTCTTACATAGTAATAGAGGGAAACAACACTGTTTAAAACTCCGATCAGAGCAAGCCCAATCCACTTGGCATTAATCAGTGCGGCAAATAAATAAAGCTTCCCAATGAAACCGGCAGTCGGGGGTAATCCGGTAAGAGATATTAACAGTATTGACAAGGAAACAGCCATGAATGGCATTTTGTATCCTAATCCTTTGTAAGCGTCGATATCTTCGCTGCCTACACGATCGGCGATCAGCATCACGATATAAAATGCGCCAAGGTTCATGAACAGATAAACCGCAAAATATATAAGTATTGCCGAAAGTCCCTCATTATTCAAAACAACGATACCCATAAGCATATATCCTGCATGCGCAATACTTGAATATGCAAGTAGGCGTTTAAGATTGTTTTGCCAGATGGCAATAAGATTTCCAAGCGTCATAGTGAGAACAGATAAAATCGCTATGATAAAATTCCATTCAAAACCCGGAATTGTTGAAAAAACACCCGTATAAGAAGCTGTAAATGAATCATAGTACGCAACGAAGAAATATCTGATCATTATAGCAAATCCGGCGGCTTTTGATGCTACTGAGAGAAATGCGGTGATAGTGATTGGCGCCCCCTCGTAAACGTCCGGCGTCCAGAAATGAAACGGGACTGCAGATATTTTAAAACCAAACCCGACAATAATCAGAATATTTGCCGCAATCAGAGCAAGAAGATTTATTCCGCCCGCCTGAATAATATTATTTATTTCATATAGACTCAACGAACCCGTTAGACCATAAATGATAGATATTCCATAGAGCAGCATACCTGATGAAACAGCTCCGTAAATAATATACTTTAAGGATGCTTCGCTTGAATCGGGGACTTCTTTTTTATACCCAACGAGGATGTAAGAACTAAGGGATGTCAGTTCGATTGCCAGATACATCATAATCAGATTGCTGGCTCCGGTCATTAAAAACATTCCCAGTGTCATCGAAACGAGAAATGAATAATATTCACCCAACTTACGTCTGCCGTTGTTTAGCTCTCCGGATTGCATAGAAAATGCAATAATAAACAGAACCGTCAGAAGAATGATAATTTTAAAAAATATGGAGAACGGATCGACAGCAAACATATTGCTGAACACTGACGATGAAGTCAAGCCTGTTTGCAGCAATAAATAATAACCTGTGATTAAAAATCCGACAAATACAAAACCCGAAATCACTATGGGTCTGTTTTTAAATATCAGGTCCAGAACTATCGCTGTACATAATACAATAGCCAGCACAATTTCCGGCTGAAAATATTTTAAACTTTCTAATATTTGCTGTAACATCATATTTTAATTTGAAATGTTTTGTTAATCTTTATCATGAAGATATACCATTATTTAAATCTCAAAAAACAAACAACAAATCTTAATTAAGTACAAATAATCAAATCCCAAATGAATAACTTTTATTCTGTCTTAACAATAATTTCAATACTTTATATAGTCGTGTATCCTTTGATCTTTTGTCATTGGAATTTAATTGTTATTTGTCATTTGTAAATTGTAATTTGTGCTTTATGTTATGGCGTTGGCATCGGCATACCGGCATTAAGTCGGACCAATTCAACTAAATGGTTTATCGATGAACTCATTAAATCGATAAATGGTCCGGGATAGATACCCAGGAAAATCACAATAACTGCGAGAGGAACTAAAGTAAACATTTCCCTGCCGTTGATATCGGGTAGCCCTTTCCATTTATCAGGAAGTGTTCCGAGAAATACACGTTGTAAAGCCCATAGCATATAGGCGGCAGTCAAAACAATTCCGAGAGTCGAGGCAATCGTTATCCAGCGGAAAACCTGGAATGCGCCGAGGAATGAAAACGCCTCGCTAATGAATCCGCTTAAGCCGGGTAAACCAAGGGCTGCAAAAAATGCAACCGTTACGATACCTGTATATTTCGGCATCTGTTGTGCAAGTCCGCCGAAATCGTTTAATCCTCTTGTGTGTGCTCTGTCGTATAAAACACCTACAATCAAAAAGAGCATAGCGGTAATTGTTCCGTGATTAAACATCTGCATAACCGCACCAGTTACTCCCTGTGTATTGAGAGCTGCCATACCGAGTATCACAATTCCCATATGGCTGACGCTTGAGTATGCAATTAATTTCTTGAAATCAGTCTGAGCCATTGCCACCAGTGCGCCATATACAATGTTAATAAATCCAAGAATCGCAAGCGGAATCGCAAAATAAACCATAGCGTCGGGGAACATCGGGTATGATATCCTCAGTAATCCATAAGTTCCCATTTTCAACAATACACCTGCTAATATAACGCTGATAGCCGTTGGGGCTTCTACGTGCGCATCGGGCAGCCACGTGTGGAATGGGAAGATTGGAACCTTGATAGCAAATCCTATAAATAACGCAACGTATGCAATATACCTCCACATTGTATGCAAACCACCCAAAATAGAATTCGGGTCATAATTTGCGGGATCCATCATAAGAAGCATATTGAACGTGTGAATTTTTTCTCCTGTAACCGGATCAACATACGAAACGCTGAAGTAAAGGGCTAACATTGCGAGCAGCATCAGCACGCTGCCGAATAATGTGTAGAGGAAAAATTTTATTGCGGCATATTCGCGCCGAGGACCGCCCCAAACACCAATAAGGAAATACATCGGCAGCAGCATTACTTCCCAAAAAACGTAGAAGAGGAAAAAATCGAGCGATACAAATACGCCCATCATACCGGTATCAAGGAGAAGTAGTAAAGCGAAATAACCTTTTAGGGCTTTTGTAATATTCCAGGAAGCAAAAACCGCTATGAAGGAAATCAGTGCGGTAAGCAGAACCATTGTTATACTTAATCCGTCGATTCCGACAAAATAATCGATATCAATACTACCAACCCATGGTACACTTTTTACAGTAATCCAGTTAAATTTTTCGACGAACTGGAATTTTTCCATTACGTTAATACCCGTCAAACCAGTATTGTAATAATAGAGAATGATTGCGGCAAGCAGCACCTGAATTCCTGTAAATACTGCAGAAGTCCAGCGAATTGCCCCAACATTATTTTTAGGAAGAAATAATATGATTACCATTCCTACCACCGGCAGGAAAGTGATCCAACTGATAACACCTATGTTAAGAAATTGAAGTTCCATTGAAAACATTAATCTCCGTTATTATTTTTAAACTCAAATTAATCTAAATATGAAATAAAAAATCATAAAGCCGAACAAAACAAATATCAAATAAGTCTGAACTTTTCCTGTTTGAATTTTTCTCAGAACGAGCCCGAAAAAACCTGAAAAGTATGCTACACCGTTGACCATACCGTCTACTATATACTTGTCGAAACCGCCGGCGCCGCTCCAAAATCCGAAGAAGGTTAACGAACCGGCTAATAAAGCTCCTAACACTGCACCCGCATATCTTAATACGGAAAATGATTCTGGCCACAGCGCATCACCGGAAAAATATGCGACCAGAATTGAAACAAACAGAGCGACAAATAGATAAGTCGAACTGCTGAGAGTTCTGTCTTTCCATTGTCCTTTGTAGCCGAGAGTTATTGCTACCGTCCAGTTCCCTGTATTATTGATAAAGGCATCTATTATTTTTTCGTCAAACCATCTGTTCAATCTCGTAAATGCATGTGTGCCTGATACAAAAGCATATCCGTACAAGTCGTCGAAATACCATTTATTATATAGGAAGTTGTACAAACCTTTAAACTTATCTGCTATTACATCCGGGTTGATTTTTTTCCAAGCATAGGTCATAAATGCCAGTAAAATTCCTAAACCGGCAACTACTAATGATAAAAACATTGCCGGATAGTGTGCATGATGAACTGCGTCATCGAAAACAGTTATACCGGCTGCGGAAACAATTGCCGGAACCACTGTTTCGGGCCTGGGTAGTACACTGTAAATCCATCCGGCTTGAGCATCAAAAGGATTGAATGAGTAAAACGCAAAGAATGAAAGTATTGCAAAAATTATCAGAGGAATCGTCATTACGGCGGGTGATTCATGAATTAATTCGTATCGTTGCTTATTTTTATGTTCGCCTAAAAATGTTAGAATCACCACCCGGAACATATAAAAAGCAGTCAATCCGGCAACAAGAAAACCGACAACAGGGATAAAATAATGACCCGTTAATCCGCTAAAAGCCATTGTTCCTGCCAGAATGGAATCTTTACTTAAAAATCCCGATGTGAGAGGAACACCCGAAATCGCAAGAGTATAAATCAAAAAAGTCCAAAATGTTATCGGCATTTTATTTTTTAGTCCGCCCATGTTTCTTATATCCTGCGGATCGGTATGATGATCGTGTTGATGATGCAGTGCGTGGTGCATTCCGAAAATTACTGAACCGGAACCGAGGAATAATCCGGCTTTAAACATTGCATGAGTAACAAGATGAAAAAATCCTGCTGTGTAAGCTCCTACACCCAGACCAAGCACCATATACCCTAATTGTGATATGGTAGAATATGCCAGAATTTTTTTGATGTCGTTTTGTACTATTGCTATTGTTGCGGCAATGAAAGCTGTAATGGCGCCGATATAGGCAATAAAAATAAGAGCATCGGCAGTAAGCATTACAAATACTCGTGCGACAAGATAAACACCTGCCGCAACCATAGTCGCTGCGTGTATTAACGCACTGACCGGTGTTGGACCTTCCATCGCATCGGGCAACCAAACGTGAAGCGGGAACTGAGCTGATTTTCCGATTGCTCCGCAGAAAATTAATATACCTGCAATAGTCAACCAGGTTTCGCTTCCCATCGGAAGGGCACCGGTTTGAATGGCGGAAAAAATTGTTTCAAATGAAAAAGTTTTGAATGTAAAAAAAATAATCATAACGCCAGCAAACATACCAAGGTCGCCGACGCGGTTTACGATAAAAGCTTTAATGGCTGCATCCGATGCGGTTTTCTTTTCCCACCAGTGACCGATAAGAAGATACGAGCTGATACCGACTAACTCCCAACCGACATACATTGTAAAGAAATTATCGGTGAGTACGATTACCATCATAGAGAAAGTAAACAGACCGAGAAAAGAAAAATACCGCGAATACCGGATATCGTCTTTCATATAGCCGATAGAAAACAGATGTACAAGAGAACTTACAAGCGCCACGACGACCATCATTATCGCAGTCAGATTGTCCACCATCAAACCGAGTGAAATATCCCACTGTCCCACAAAAGGAACGCTTCCGAAGGATACCCATTTGAAAGATGTTTGAATGGTTTCCGCTGAATAGGTTGTGAGTTTTACTATCATTACTGCTACCGTCATGCCAAGCACGACAAAAAGGAGCGAAGTTGCAACCGAATCGCCTCCTTTGGGCAAACGTTTACCGAAAAATATAAGGAGTAGAAACGATGCCAAAGGAATGAGCAGCGCTAATATCGAAAATATTAAAATTAATTCCTGACTCATAAATCTTATTTTATTCTTTCAATTTACTTATCTCGTCAACGTTAACGGTTTGGAAAGTTTTATAGATATTCAGAACGATAGCGAGCGCAATAGCCGCTTCAGCAGCAGCAAGCACGATTACAAAAACAGCAGCCATTTGTCCGTCAATCTGCATTCCTCCGTAATGTGAAAATGCGATAAAATTAATATTTGCTGCATTGAGAATTAACTCAACACCCATTAAAACAAGGATAGCATTGCGGCGGGTGACAACGCCGAATATACCGAGTGAAAATAAAATTCCGCTTATTACCAGATAATGTGTTAAACCTATTTGCAACATTTAAAATCCTAACTTTGTTATTTTTCCTTATCACGGCGTGCAAGTATCGCTGCACCGAGTAAAGCAACCAGTAACACTATTGATGCTATCTCGAAAGGCAAAAGATAGATGGTCATGAACATCTCGCCTATCGTGTTTGCAGTTGTGCTGATATCGGAGGCAGTTCCCGGATTAGTTTTCCAGTCAGTAACTGTAAAAATACCGAGCAATGTTCCTGCAATCATAGCAGTAATGATTGCTGCGGGGAGAATTTTCATTGTTCCTGTTTTTATATCAACACTTACAACTTTGTTTGTCAACATAACTCCAAAAAGCATCAGTACAAGAATTCCGCCGACGTAGATCAGCAGCTGAGTAACTGCAAGAAAATCTGCCGTTAGCAGTACATAAAGTCCGGCGACTCCGAAGAAAGTAAAGAGGAGCGAAAAAGCGGAATAAATAATGTTTCGTGAAAAAACAACAATCGCTGCTGATGCGACCGTTATGAAAGCAAAAAAATAAAATAATAAATCGATTAATCCCATAATTTTTTAAGATGGATTTTCATTACTTGGTTCATTCTTAGGCGGTTGTGCCGGGGGTTTTGGAGTTGCAGCCGCCGCTTTTTTTGCTGCTGCTTCTTTTTCTGCTTCAGCAGCTCGTGCTTTTACTTCTGATATTTCCTTTTCTGTCATAGTAGAAAAATTATATACCAATGCGTTACGATTGTATTCCGAAAATTCGTATGTCTCCGTCATGTATATGCATTCGGTCGGACACGGCGGAACACATAATCCGCAATAGCAGCATTTTCCGATATCTATTTTGAATTCCGTAACATACAATCGTTTTTTTGTCCCTTTTGATGTCAATCCCAAATCCTCGCTCGGGAGTGATTTGACAGTTTCAATGTCAATACAATTTACCGGACATGCATTTGAACATTGTAAACATCCTATACAATCATCCATATTTACATAAAGCCGGTTACGGGCACGTTCGGGCAATGTTAACTTGACTGTCGGATACTGGATAGTGACTGACGGTACGAACATATGCATAAAAGTAATTTTCATACCGATAAGAACAGTCCAGATTGTATTGAAAATATCTTTAAAGTATTGTTTCATTATAATTTATTTTATCACTTAAAATTAGATTCTAATTAAAGCATCATCCAAATGCCGACTGCAAAAATACAAGCAAAGGCAAAAGGTGTTAGAACTTTCCAAGACACATACATTAATTGATCAACTCTCATACGTGGAAGTGTCCATCTCAGCCACATTTGTACGAAAATAAAAAACATTCCTTTACTTACAAACCAGAAAACACCCCAGATCGGACCACTCATAAAATCTCCGAACGGACTGTTCCATCCGCCGAGGAATATGGAAGCGGCAATAGCAGAGACAGCAAACATATTTGCATATTCAGCCAGAAAGAACATTGCGAATTTCATTCCTGTGTATTCAGTATGATACCCGGCGACTAATTCCGATTCAGCTTCGGGAATATCAAACGGCGTTCTGTTAACCTCGGCTAACGAAGCAACAAAGTAAATCAGGAATGCGATGAAGACAAACGGAAATTTTGCAAAGACGAACCAATTCCAGAACCATCCGCTCTGCATCCGATTTATTTCCTGAAGATTCAAGGTCCCTGCAATCATAACTACGACAAGCAGCGCCAACGCAGCAGGAATTTCGTAACTGACAATCTGAGCAGCCGATCTTATTGCGCCCAACAACGACCACTTATTATTAGATGACCACCCTGCCATCAATAGACCGACTACTACCAGTGACGAGACTGCAATTAGATAGAATAAACCGAGATTCAGATGGCTTCCGATGTATTCACTGCTGAAAGGGATAGCAGCAAATGCGGCATAAGACCCTATAAAAACGACGAACGGTGCAAGTAAATGAAGTTTTTTATCCGCAGCAGAAGGAACAATATCTTCTTTTTGTATTAGCTTCAGGATGTCGGCAATAGTCTGCGACCAGCCATGCCAGCCACCTGTGTACATTGGTCCCAAACGGTCTTGCATGTGCGCGGATACTTTTCTCTCAAGCCACACTGCGAAGAGAGCATAAGGTATAATAAAAACCAGAGGAAGTAAAGCTATAATAATATATGCCGCAATTTCATTTCCCAAAATGTCAACTAAAAATTTTTCCATTTTATTTCTATCTATCTATTTCACCAAGAACTATATCTACACTACCTAATATTGCAACCATATCGGCAATCATGTATCCTTTACTAATTTCAGGAACGACAGAAAGATTAACAAAACATGAAGACCTACCTTTAACACGATATGGTGAGTTAGTTCCATCGCTGACGATATAAAATCCAAGTTCTCCACGCGGAGCTTCTGTGCGAACATAAATTTCACCCGCATTCGGACGGATTCTTTTCGGGACTGCGGAAAAAACATCACCTTCAGGTATTTGATCCAATGCCTGCTCAATAATTTTTACACTCTCTTCCATTTCTCTGCAACGAACCATATAACGATCCCAGCAATCACCTACGGTTCCTTTCTCACCTTTGCCAATCTGTACATCCCAATCAAACCGGTTGTAGATACCGTACGGATCGTCTCTCCTGAGGTCCCAATCAACACCAGAACCACGAAGCATCGGACCTGACGCAGCGTAATTTATTGCAACTTCGGCGGGTAGAATGCCTACATTGGCGGTTCGCTTAATAAATATCTCATTATATGAAAGCAGGTTATTTACTTCTTTTATAGTTCCTTTAAACTGATTGCAGAATTGTCGGGTTTTGTCAACAAAATCGGATGTGATATCGTGCGACAATCCACCGATCCAGAAATAATTATACAGAAGCCGGGCGCCACAGGTTCTCTCTATTATATCAAGTATCATCTCCCTGTCACGCATCAGAAATAAAAAGGGAGTAAATGCGCCAAGATCAAGACCGAATGTTCCGATTGCAATTATATGTGAAGAAATGCGTTGAAGTTCAGCCATAATTACACGAATGTATTCAACTCTTTCGGGTACCTGAATATTCAGCATCCGCTCCATACCCAGTACATAACTCCACTCCATCGATAATGCAGCAACATAGTCTAATCTGTCAACGTAGGGGATAACTTGCTGATAATTCGACATCTGCTCGCAGTGTTTTTCAAAACATCTGTGCAGATATCCAATGTATGGTTTTACATCTTTGATTATTTCGCCTTCGACTGTAAGTTCTAATCTTAGCACGCCATGTGTCGACGGGTGCTGAGGACCCATCTGAACAATCATTTCTTCAGTTCGAAGTTTTCTTTCTGTTTGTATAATTTCAGTCATAAATCAATACGGAACTTTCATTCCATGATAAAATTCTTGAACCTGATAATCTTTTCTTAAGGGATGTCCGTCCCAATCATCGGGGCATAAAATTCGCCGCAGGTCAGGATGACCGGAAAAAACTATACCGAACATATCATATGCCTCGCGTTCATGCCAATCCGCCGTTTTCCAGACGGATTCGACCGAGGGAATGTCTGGTGATTCGGATTTTACATCTATTTTGATTGTGATCTTATGTTTATGGAGAATTGAAGCAAGATTATATACCACTCCGAGAATTCCCTTACCATAATCCATACCGCTGAGACACATCAGATATTCGAATTGCAAATTTTCGTTATCTCTAAGGCAGTGAGCGATTTCAAGGAATCTTTCGGGTTTAACTTTAATAAACGGTTGGAGGACACCTTCAGATTTTGATTCGATAATCTCATCCGGAAATTGGTCTGTGACAGTTTTTATTATTTCTGCTGCGGTCATTTTATTACGCTGTTTTCTTTTCGATTAAGCTTGATTTTCTGATTTTTTCCTGCAATTTAAGTATTCCTTCGAGCAGGGCTTCGGGTCGCGGAGGGCAACCCGGCACATAAACATCAACCGGAATTACGCGGTCAACTCCTTTCAACACATGGTATCCGTGTTCCCAGTATGGTCCACCGCAATTAGAACAACTCCCCATCGAAATAACATAACGTGGTTCAGCCATTTGATCATAAAGACGTTTTACTCTTTCAGCCATTTTAATAGATACGGTACCCGCAACAATCATTATGTCTGACTGACGCGGTGTAGCACGCGGAATTACACCGAATCTGTCTAAATCGTAATGCGACGCACCGGTCGCCATCATCTCTATTGCACAGCATGCGAGTCCGAATTGCATAAACCAAAGAGACGAGAGTCTCGACCAGTTAAGTAAATCATCTAATGTCGTGATGACTATATTTTCGTTTTCAAAACGTTTATCTAATAGTCCCATAATTAATTTAATCTAGTTTCAAAGAATATTAAAATTTATTATCAGATGATGGGATTTATTCAACCGGATTTTTTTTCTTCTGAAACACAGGAATATATGGCTCGGGTCTATCCCATTCTAAATCTCCTTTAGCCCATACATATGCATAACCGACTAAAAGTATCATCAGGAAAATCATCATTTCGATAAGAGCAAATAAACCTAAATCCTGATAAACAAGAGCCCACGGAAACAGGAAGGCGATCTCGACCTCGAAAATTAAAAAGATGAGAGCGACAACGTAGAACCGGATATTATATTTTACCCAGGGTGACCCGACCGGGTCTTCTCCGCATTCGTATGTCGTCAACTTATCGGGGTACCATTTTTTTGGACGAATAAGCCAAGCAAATATTAAGCCGCCCGCAACAAACACGGCTGCGATAATAAAAAACAGGAGTACTCGCCCAAAATCTGTTAACATTTATGCTCCATAACAGGTGTATTTATTAAAATTTTTATATAAAACGTTAAAAATATATAAATTTTTATCTTTAATTGCAATTGAATAAAATATCATCTGATACTATTTAATCAAAATCATTTTTTTTGTTTCATTAAACATCACCGTTGAATTAGTCTGATCCACAGCCTGGATTCTGTAAAAATACAAACCACTTGTAAATTCATCCATACTAATTGCAACTTCATGATAACCGGGCTCTATTATTCCGTTAATCGGTGCAACAATTTGCTGACCAAGAGAATTAAAAATTCCGATGTTCACATGTGAACGTCTGGGAACTCCGAATCTTATAGTAGTCGCCGGATTAAAAGGATTCGGATAATTTTGTGACAAGCTGTAATTATCGGGAACATTATTTCCTGATGTAATTCCCGTCGTAACGATCTTGAAATATCTTGATGCGCTGAAGCTGCCCCAACCGGCAATATTGTTTGCACGGATTCTCCACCAATACGGTTGGTTGTTTAAAAGATTTGTAACTGTTCTACTTGTATCAACAACGGTTGTATCCCTGAACGGAGTCGCAAATAATGAATCAGTCGATAATTCTAACCAATATCGAGAAACAGCGGGAAGCCCTTGGTTCCAAACAAATGTAACCTCATTGGTCGCCATAGTTGCAGAATCAGTGGGTGAAACGAGTATAACCTGAGCAGGTAACGGAATAATCGTTCTGAAACTGCGGATTTCTGAGTAAAGACTGGTTCCGCCAACATTCCTCGCATTAACACGCCAGAAATATTTTGTATCATTTTGCAACATCTGAATTAATTGTTTCATCGTGTCGGTGATAGACGTATCATTGAATACTACAGTTTTAAAGTTTGTATCTGCAGCGACCTGCAGCCGGTACGCATCAGCAGTTGGTTGACGGTTCCACCTGAACGTCGGAAGGACAGGTTGATTTTGTGCCGCGTTTGCGGGACTCACCAATACGGGTACTCCGGGCATCGCGATAGAAGTTGTAAAATTCCATTTCTCAGAGAACGGACTTGTACCACCTGCATTCTTAGCATTAACTCTCCAAAAATATTTAGTTTCAGCAGCAAGTGGGCCAATCAGTTTAGATGTTGTTGTAAGATTTGAGTCAACGATAGTTAAAGTTAAAAATGAGGAATCGGTAGAAACTTCAAGCCGATATGATGTTGCTCCTATAGCAAAACTCCACTGCAGTGTAAGATTTACCATTTGGTTAATCGAATTGTTAACGGGTGAAATTAATGGCGGAGTAGCTGGTGCGGGCGGTACAGTTGTAAAGTTCCATACTGCTGACCACCCACTCTTTCCTTCATTACCTGTTGCACTTAATCTCCAATGATATTTTGTATTTGACTGTAAATTACTTACAATTCTAAATGTATCAGTAATAGTAGTATCATTTACGACGAAACCTAAAAATACCGGGCTGGTAGAAACCTGAAGTGAATATCTAATAGCCCCATTAACAGCTCCCCATCTCAAAGCTATAGGAGTAGTTTGATTAATTGAATTATTGGCAGGAAAAACCTGAACCGGGCTAGCTATTGGTGCGATTTGAAAATTTGCATTTGAAACATCAAAAAATAAATTATCCGCGGCTTCCACTTTAACTCTGGCGAGGCTAGTGAGAATTGAAGGAGCCATAGTTGTTTCCGAGCCATCATTTGGTGTATTCTGAGCGAGTATTATCGGGAATGTGTTTCCACCATCAGTCGATAACAGAATATTTACTCTGCTGCAACTAACGGGTGAAGTGTTTGTGTTTGCAACATTCCAAGTAACTGTTTGGGAAGTATTTGCCACCCAGACATCGCTTGAAACATTAGGAAAAGTAATTACAAACGGACCGGCGGCATTTGTTACGCTTATCGCTGGTGAGGATGCGAAACCTACTCCGCCTCCCCCCGCTTTGTTATCACGCGCTGTTAAACGGAAATTTAATGTACGTGTATATGTTGGAAGAATTTCTCCCATTGTCTGGGTATTGTTCAGAACGTCCGTAATTTTAGGAAATACGCGTGTAGGAGTTGCTGCCGGATTGAAACTTCTGAAAATCGGAGCGTTCCCAACTGGTGAATTCGGTGCGCCGGCAGAACCGAGATCCCATTGTTCCCAGCAATATGTAAGGGCATCGTTATCCGGATCTGAAGCGCTTCCGGTTAACACAAATGGTGTCGAGATCGGAATTGTTTTAGTTCCGATAGCAATTGTAACATCGGGAGTATTATTTCCGGTCGGGGTAACAACTGCACAACCTGCACCGGATCCTGTAGTAATAAAACTCATTATTTCGTTTACACTAACGAGATGAAAATAAGCGTCACTATTGTTCTGCAAATCCTGACCGGTACAGATACCGGCATAAGCCATTATAGTCGACCCGCTTCCCGGTTCGTATGCGGTCGATGCGTTACGGTTAGCACCTGAACAACTTCCGGTGCTTCCGTTAAAAGTATGATTTGCTCTGAATTGGTGTCCTATTTCATGAGCCACATAATCAATATAAAACGGATCACCCGTCGGAGAAGGTAAACCTGTGACTCCCCTTGCTTTCTGACCATTAACACATACCACACCTAAACCGGCAACTCCGCCACCCCCCGTACTGAATACATGCCCGATGTCATAGTTCGCACTACCTATACGGGCATCGCAGGTTGTTTGGTTTTGCCCTAACATCGTTGAACCACTTGAATTTGTGTAGGGATCGGTTGATGCGTTAGTAAAAACCAACGTATCATTATTGGCAACCAAAATCATACGTGCAGCAACTTCTTTTTCGTAAACACCTACAACACGATTAACTGCTGTAACAATAGCTGCCATGCCGCTTGCAACTGTTCCCCCATGAAAAGCAGTATATTCACCGGTAGCCGCGCATGCCAGACGGTAAGTTCTCAATTGAACAGGCGCCGATATTTTTTGTCCTTCATTATATAAATTTAAATTCTCTTTTTTCTCATTGTCTCCTGACTCTTCAGGACAATTATACTCCATACGTTGTGAATTTTCGAGATAATAATCGCGCTTATAGTAACTGATATAATACTCATTATTTCCACGGCTATAAGGATCAATAAAAATAGTTCCATTAGACGTAAAAATCATTGCATGAAATCCGGCAGGAGTAATATCAAATCTGCCGCTCGATGAAATATTATCGATCCCTTTACCGATAAAAGTTCTTATCTCGGGATATTTAGCTGAAAGCTCCGGAGCCATAACGGGAGATTCAAAAATATAAAATCTTTCAAATGACCCATCAGGAAGAGGTATCGACAATTCAGTTTTTATATTTTCTGCGAAAGGCGAGTTTTCCATTGGCATTATATTTAAAATATTGTTAAAAACGCCCAGGTTTAGGGCAACAGTCCTGTAAGCAGCAGGAACAATAAGCCGCTCACCTTTTTCAGTAATTAAATTTTCGGATACATCGCTCCAAATGTTTGTGTGTTGAGAGAATACCATTGAATTAAACGATAAACCGACAATAACAAACATAAAAATAGATCGAAAGAATCTCATATAAACTCCATAATAATAAATTGATAAATCAGGTAAAATTGTGATTTTTTTAAACAGAGAAATATATATAAACTAATGTTTAATAACAAACAAGACGTACAAATTAAAGCCTGTTCAGGTGCGACTTACCCATACCGTATCTCCCTTTTTTTCGAGAGTATTCACCCATCTTGCTAAAACAAACAAAAAATCGGATAACCTGTTTAGGTAAATCAAAACAAATTTATTTACTTTTTCCTTTTTTGACAGACGTACTGCCATTCTTTCAATTCGTCGGCAAATCGCTCTCGCAAAGTGGACGTATGAAGCAAGTAATACACCCCCAGGGATAATAAAATTTTTAATTGGATTCATGTCAGCTTCCATCTTATCGATTAATTTTTCGAGATTAATGATTTCTGCTTCCCCAATCCGGAAAATATTTTTTTTAGATTTGTTTGAATAAGGCGAAGCCAAATCTGAACCCAATGTAAATAATTGTTTCTGAACATTTAATAAAACATCATCAACGAAATGATTAGTATTCATACACCTTGCGATTCCTAGTATTGAGTTAAGTTCGTCGACTGTTCCATAGGTTTCAATACGCAAGATATCTTTGGATACTCTCTTACCGCCAAATAAGGATGTTTCACCTTTGTCGCCGGTCTTCGTATATATTTTCATTTTTTCAAGTAGTTTGGTAATTCATTAAAAAGATATGCAACAGTTCTGATACCGCCAAAAAAATTATCGAGATTTAGAAACTCGTTCGGTGCATGTGCGTTTTCATCCGGCAAACCAAAACCAAGTAACACAGTATCAAGTTCGAGAATTTCTTTAAAGTCAACAACAATTGGAATCGATCCCCCTTCTCTTTGATATAATGGTTTCTTTTTAAATCCTTTCTCGAGAGCTGCGACTGCTGCTTTCACGCCGGGACTATCAATTGGTGTGATTGCTGCTTCCCCGCCGTGCAAATTTTGTACGGTTACACTGACAGTCTTTGGTGTGATTTTTTCTATATGTTTTTGAAATAGCTTTGCAATTTTATCAGACCTTTGGTCGGGAACGAGCCGCATTGAAATTTTTGCTGAGGCTTTTGACGGTAAAACTGTTTTGGCGCCTTCGCCTGTAAATCCGCCCCATATTCCGTTACACTCGAGTGTTGGACGCGCCCATAAACGTTCAAGCGTTGTGAAACCTTTCTCGCCATACAACGCTTTTAGTCCTAAATTTTTTGCATACTTTTTATCACTCCAAGGAAGTTTCTTAAAAGCCTTCCTCTCTTCTTTTGTTAATTTCCTTACATCTTTATAGAATCCCGGAATAGTTATTCTGCCATGCTTGTCGTGGAGCGACGCTACAATTTCAGTTAACGCTTGAATAGGATTATGAACCGAACCTCCGAATGAACCCGAATGAAGATCACCATTCGGACCTACAAGATCAATTTGCATATAAGATAAACCACGCAGTCCGTAACAAATTGAGGGAATTCCCTTAGCGAACATTGAAGAATCGGATACAACGATAAAATCGGCTTTTAGTAAATCTTTCTTTTCTTTTAAAAATTTTGGAAGATTTTTACTTCCTACTTCTTCTTCCCCTTCGATCATCATTTTAATATTAACGGGTAAGCTACCTGTATTTTTCATATATGCTTCGACCGCTTTGAAGTGTATAAAAACTTGCCCTTTATCGTCGGCTGTACCTCTTCCATACAGATTTTCACCTCGAACAGTGGCTTCGAAGGGAGGTGATTCCCATAGATCGACCGGGTCGACCGGTTGAACATCATAATGCCCATATATTAAAATTGTCGGCTTGCCCGGCATACCGAGCCAGTCTGCGTATACAACCGGATGACCTTCGGTGGGAAATATTTGTACATTCTGCATACCTATCGATTTCAAGTGTTCGCCTACCCAATTCGCACACCGGGCAACTTCATTCTTATTCTCCTCACCTGTACTTATACTGGGAATTGCAATAAAATCTCTTAATTCATTCAAATAAGTTTGTTTATTTTGTTCAATAAATTTTATAATTTGTTCCATAACTCTTTCCGATTTTTATGATTGTTGTGTCATTTCTATTCTCTCAAATATAAGAAACGACTCCTGTCTTTGCAACCAAAACAGAAATTTATAATGTATTTAAACAAAAATTGACGCAATTTAATAAAATTGCATCTGGCTCGATTGTTGATTATCTTTAAATAAATTTTTAAAAATCCGTATATAGAACGAAAATGGAATTATTAATTGATATACTCAATTTAATGCTGCCGTTTATGTATTTATCGGCTGTATCCGTCTATGCCTCCTATTTTTTTAGAGGCGGCAAATATTCAGATATACTGAAAACCCCCTTATTGTATATCACCGTAGTGATACATTTCATCTATATTATTATTCGCACAATTGCATTCGCTCATCCTCCTATTACAACGAGTTTTGAAATTATGACTCTGGTTGCGTTTTGCATCACCGTTACTTATCTCTATATCGAAGTAAAAACCAAAGTTAAAGGTACAGGATTATTCATAATGATCGTCGCTTTGGTTTTTCAGATTAACTCCTCAATTTTCATACAGGATCTGATAAATGTCCCGGAAGTTTTAAAAAGCAATCTTCTTGGCTCTCATGTTTCAACCGCACTAATAGGATTATCAGCAATAACTATCTCAGCAATTTACGGGACTTTATACTTAATGCTTTACCATGAAATAAAATCAAATCATTTTGGTTTGATATATAAACGGCTGCCTAATCTGGAAATACTGGAACGAATGAGCTTTACAGCCACTAAATTCGGCTTTGTCTTCCTCACAGTGGCTATCATCATAGGATTTATTTGGTTACCCAGAGCCTACGAAAAATTTTCATATTCCGATCCGAAATTGATCGGAACCCTTTTAATTTGGTGTCTTTACGCTGTCGGTCTTGCTGCAAACAAAGTAGCCCGATGGCAAGGTAAAAAAATTGTCTGGTTAGCTATAATCGGATTTATTATATCTTTTTTTTCAATGACTTTTATCAATATGTTCTTAAGCGGTTTTCATAAGTTTATTTAATATTAGAAAATGAATTTTATTACGATCGGTATAAATCACAGAACGGCTTCTGTCGAAGTACGTGAAAAAATTTGGTTTTCCAACACAGAAACTCGTTCGGTTATACCATTATTGAAGGAAAAATTTTTTAATGAATGTGTACTGATTTCCACGTGTAACCGTACAGAAGTTTGCGGATTTCCGAAAAACGAACTCGATGATTCATCTCTGATTATTGAAGAAATTATAAAATTCAAAAATGCAGGTGAAATTGTCAATCAACAACACTTTTACGTTTTACATTCTTCCATAGCCGTCAGCCATTTATTCAAACTTTCATCAGGGATTGATTCGATGATTCTGGGCGACGTTCAGATTATCAATCAGATGAAGGAATCTTATCTGATCGCATCTGAATCACGCACTGTCGGTAAATTGACAGCCAGATTATTTGATAATGCTTTTCATATCGGCAAGCGTGCTCGGTCAGAAACCGAAATCGGTGAAGGAGCCGTCTCAATAAGTTATGCCGCCGTTGAATTGGCAAGCAAAATATTTGCAGACTTGAACAAACATACAGCCCTTGTTGTCGGCGCCGGTGAAACTGCGCAGCTTACTGCCAAGCATTTGCAAAGTAAAAACATCGGGAAAATAGTTTTTTCAAATCGAACACGCGAAAAAGCGGAGTTTCTTGCACAGGAACTGAGCGGAACGGTAATTGAATTCGAAAACCTCTCAACTCAAATACAAAATGTGGATATTATTATCAGCTCAATCAACATTCCCGGTTTTTTACTGACAGCAAAGGAAATCCAAAAGTCTATGCGGGAAAGAGGAAACAATCCTCTGTTTATTATAGATATCGGTGTTCCCAGAAATATTGATCCTAAAAGTGGTAATATCGACAATGTTTTTTTGTACGATATCGATGCCCTTAACCACATGGTTGATAAAAATTTGGAAAAGCGTCGGGCAGAAGTTCCGAAAGTTCAGAAAATTGTTTTTCAAGAATTGGAACAATTTTATACTTGGTATAAATCGCTTCAGGTAAATCCGACGATACAGGAACTGCGGGAACAATTCGAAAAAATCCGCGAAGATGAAGTTAAGAAAAACATCAATCGTTTTTCTTCCGAAAACCGCGAACTGATTGATGTTCTTACAAAAAGAATTGTAAATAAAATATTACATACACCAATAGTAAATTTAAAAAACGGAACAACTGAAGAAGCGCAGGATGAAACTATAACGAAAATCAGCATCTTGAGGACTCTTTTCGGGTTAGAAAAAAAGAAAAATGAAGAATAAACTTATCATCGGAACACGCGGTAGCGCCCTGGCGCTCTGGCAAACCAATTGGGTAAAATCAGAACTTGAAAAATTATTTCCCGGTATACTAATCGAAGTAGAAATTATTAAAACTTTGGGGGATAAAATTTTGGACTCTCCTTTATCGAAAATCGGCGATAAAGGCTTGTTTACAAAAGAACTTGAGGTTGCACTTCTGGACAACCGAATTGATCTCGCTGTTCACAGCTTAAAGGATATTCCGACAAAAATTCCTGACGGTTTAAAAATTTCGGCAATCAGTTTTCGTGAAGATGTGCGGGACGTATTTATTCGTCATCCCGAAAAAAAATATAACAGTTTCGACGAATTAGAGCCTGACGCAAAAATCGCAACCGGCAGTTTACGAAGAAAGTGCCAGCTGCTAAACTGGAAACCTGAATTACAAATTGTTGAGATTCGCGGAAATTTAAATACCCGTTTTACGAAACTCGGTGAATCTAACTGGGATGGTATGATACTCGCAAGGGCGGGTGTTGTCCGATTAGATTTTGAACAAAGAATTACACAAACGCTTCCACTTGATAAAATTCTCCCCGCTGTCGGACAAGGCGCTCTCGCTGTAGAAATAAGGGATAACGATATTGAAACTGATAAAATTATTTGCCGCCTGAATCATAAAGAAACTGAACTCGCCGTAAAAAGTGAGCGGGCGCTCCTGCGTCACCTCGAAGGCGGATGTCAGATTCCGATCGGCGCATACGCAAAAATTGAAAACCAAAAACTAATGCTTAATGCCGTAATCGGTTCTCTCGACGGTAAACGGATTATCAGAGATTCAATTACCGGAGAACCGGAAGATTCTGAAAAGCTCGGAATTTTATTAGCTGAAAAACTTGTTTCAAAGGGTGGAAAAGATATTTTAGATGAAATTAAAAATCCTCGTTGTCAGTAAAAGAAAACAATGTCTTTACAAAATAAAGCAATACTGATTACTCGCAGTGAAGATCAGGCACAAGGTTTAAAAAATCTTATTGAACTTCATGGTGGAAATGCAATTTTATTTCCTACAATAAAAATTGTTGCCCCCGATACGTGGCAGGAATGCGATAAAGCCTTACGAGATATTCATTTATTCGATGGTATCATTTTCACAAGCCGCAATGCGGTTGAAAAATTTTTCGGAAGGATGAATTATTTACATATCTCGCCGGAAATCCTAAATTCTCTTTTGATTTTCGCTGTCGGAGAAAAAACCGGAAACGCGATTGAGAATTTTAATATTAAAACAGATGCTATTCCGGAAAAATATACTGCCGAAGAACTTTCTGAAATTATCAAAACCTACAGTCTTTACGGAAAGAACTTCCTTTTTCCGCGCGGGAATCTCGCGAGAGAAACTGTTATCAATATGTTAACCTCCGAAGGGGCGAACGTCAGGGGGGTAACAGTCTACAAAACCGAAAAAGCTGATCCGGTCAACATCAATGAAATTCAAACTATGATCATGCGTAACGAAATTGACGCGATAACCTTTACTAGTCCGTCAACCGTGCATAATTTTTTCTCACTATTGAATTACGAAACGAAAGCGGCGATAACACAAAAGACGATTTTTGCCGTAATCGGCGAAGTTACCGCAGCCGCATTGAAGAAAGAGGGCTATGAATCGACGGTTATCGCGAATCCTTCCACAATAGATGCTCTGATCTCCAAAATTGAAAGCTACTTTTCAATTGTCTGACCAGACTGCCATTTCGACCCCGTTCGTATCAATAAAATGAAATCTCTTTCCTCCGGGAAATTCAAAAATCTCTTTGGATATTTTCCCCTCATATCGACTAATCTTTTCTTTTACTTCATTCAGGTTTTCGTGGTATAGTACAATAAGAATTCCCTCCGGTATGCTCTTGTCGGATTTAGTAAACCCTCCATTAATTGTTCCGCTCTTAAAACTGGTATATTCGTCGCCGTAATCGGTAAACTCCCAATCAAAAACTTTATTGTAAAATTCCTTTGCTTTTGAAATGTTGTGCACTGAAATTTCTATATAACTTATTGCGTTATTAATCTCTCTCATATTTTTGTTCCATTTTTTATTTTAAAATATTAATATAAGATGTATATTGCAATACGGATTTATGTTTTTGTTAAAATGTCCTTATTTTTTTATATTGGAATTAATCAATCACAAAAATTTTTAAAAAAATTACCAGCAATGAAATTATTAAACGACTTATTTCTCAGGGCATGCAAACGTCAACCTACTGAGCGTACACCCGTTTGGATGATGCGTCAGGCAG
>CAYTID010000018.1:0-28620 GCA_964437735.1 uncultured Ignavibacteriaceae bacterium
GACAAATTGTGTATCCGAGCTCCGGGACAATATTTTTTGTATTTACTTCATTATTATTCTGATTGTTGTTGCAACAGCGGCAATTTATTGTTTCGGGCGAAACATTGTGGCGCACCATGATAGTCGGATACATCGAAACGAAATCAAGCTCGGCAACATCTTCGTGATATCCTACGGGTGGCTGGAAAATCAAACCCCCGCGGTCGGCAAGCAGAAGAGTAGAAGCAGATTTAAAATCTTCCGGCTCTCTTTTTTTTGAAGGGATTAATACATTGTTCCGGTAAGCCCATGAGAGTTGTATTGACGAAAGTCCCGTTCCGATAGATGCGCGAGCCTGCCTTTGTACCGGTATCTGTGTCAGGCGTGCAATTTCATACAATCCATCGAGATAAGATTCGGCAACTGTAAATGAGTTATGCACGTCAATGTGCCAGCGTCCGGTTAATTCAAATGCGCCCTCTTTGTGCACAACTTTTCCGTATTGAAAGTAACTCGACTCTTTTGATGTAAAAAATCCGGCATTTTTATCACGGTTGAATGAAAGTGGAATATTATACTTTTGCGAAAGAACAGTCAACTTTGGCATTAAATAGGCATCACCATACTCGGTTAAAATTATGTCGGGATCGAAGCGGCAGAGATGGCGGTTAAGAGATTCTAAAAGCTCCGCAGGGTTTTGCTGTTCAAGCGCGTATGAACTACCATCGTAAGAAATTTCAAGCTGAATTATCTGTTTGTATTTTGGCGGTAAGCCAGCACCGCCGTCGGGCAAAAAATCGTTTGCATTGCGTAGAGTTAACATTGTGAGAGGAGGTAGGCTGTATTCAAATGTTTCGCGATTATCCAACAAATTAAAACCAATCAATTTGCCTGCATGATCTATATGATATTCGCCGAAAGCAAGAGGAAATAAGCCGGTGCGGTACAAATAAAGTTGTGCGGGTAATATATTTGAATTGAAGAAAGCGAATGGGGGAAAGTATTTTTCAAAAAACCAGACTGCTTCCCTGAATTTTGTAGTGTCAGAAACATTTATTTGCAAAACTTTTAATTCTTTGTTTGAGTAAAGCTCCCGCATTAAGGTCCGCTTTGCAGAAACCGAAATTTTACACCTGCTTGCCAGAGATTCAGCCCTTTTCATGTCGACTTGATTCAGGTGAAGAAAAAATGGGGGGATAAAATTGGCATAACAAATATATTTAACGCCGTCCCTGTCAATCAGCCAAATAGTTATGCCGTTTTGTGAAGGATAAAGGTCGAATAACCAACCGGTTATTATTTTTGATTTTATAAACATATCAAAGAGAATTCAAATCAAAAAATAAAACGTTGCAAATTTTAAATTATTATTTCTTTTGTTTCTTCTAATTGATTTTGTAGTTGTTTAATTAACTTTCGTTGTTCAATCAGCATTGAGATTATGATGCTCTCGAACGGTATACTCCGCATGGCATAAAAATTTTCCGCGAGGTGAATACGTGCAGCGCGGAACAGGTCGTCGAATATTGCCTGGTCTTCTTTCCGCAAACCCCGCCTGTATTTCGACCAGCTCTCGACCTCACTATCTATTATTCTTGTGAATGTCGGTAGTGTGCGTCCCATAGGTTGTGCTCCTTTCTTTGATAAGTTTTATTTCATCGTCGGGCTCTAATTTTTTTTGAATTGCGCCCTCTTCTGAGGGGACAAGTTTATACGCAGCGTCAACTGTATTTTTTATCATACTGAAAAATTGATTGCGTTCTTTCGGTAAAACATTCCACTCCTCCGATGCAATCAATACCGAAATGCCTTGCTTTTTCATCGTTACCAGTTGGGCAATAATTCTTTGAAGCATGCTTTTTGCTTCTCTGAACGGAACCTGCTCATCAAAGAATGTGTCCAAAAGCCCGAAAATAAGCGCTGTATCGGATTTAATCCGCTTTAGAAAAGGTGCGAGGCGATCCCTGATAGCGGCTTCCATTTGGTACGAGGTAAAGCCGCGGGAGACATAAATCCGATTAAGCAAAATTTCCGGACTGAGGCGGTGCTGACGGGCAAAATGTGAAATAGTATGAACATTGAAACGACTACATCCGTCAATAACTGCAATCGGGTTGCCGCCAATCAGCGAGTGAGAAGCCAGCAGCAATGAAAGCTGGAACACGCGTTTATCTCCATAAAGCAGATAAATTTTCCCGCGCTGCGAATTATTAAAATCCATGGCAAGGGCGTCTTGTGTAACAGTCGAATTATGTAGAATAATATCCGGCATTTTTGTGCGATTTAAACTCTATCGGAATATACGACAAATATGTCGTGTTGTCAAGAGGTATGACGACATATATGTAGCATAAAAATAAGGACACCGTATAGCGTTGGGAAGCTATACGGTGGTGCGAGCAATTTTAGGATATTCTTTAGAGCGCCGCGTATAATGATTTCGACAAACGAGACCTCCGAATACTATGCTAAGGCGAGTGTGATTAATTATTGCCGTGGTAGCTTACTGTAATCCAATTCCGAACCTAATAAGCTATGAGGAATCAAATAAACAATTAAAGTTACAATTGCTGCTGCTAATACCCACCATTTTGGATTTTTCGATTTGAAAACGGAAACCGTTGCAATAATCCAGAAGACAAACATAACTGCAGTCTTGTTATCTGTAAGGTCCGTACCAAAGGGCCAGCCAGTCCAAAATGCGCCGAATGCATATTTTTGAACTATTGGACCAAGTATCATTCCGCCAACGGCAATTAAACCGAGTGTCCAGACGGCAAGTTTTTTAAAATTTGGTTCTTTTACGAACGACTCAATTCCCGCTCGTGTCGAAAGTAACATACCGAAGAACATCGCGAATACGTGTATCGCTAATATTGCAGCTGGCACATCTCCCTTAAAACGAATAATTGCCGATTCTTCCTCAGGAAGAGTGAAAGATTTTTCTCCGTGCTTCAGAATTACTTGATAAATCAATTTTCCGGCGGGCGGTTGGTGCGGAAGTTCAGCAGAAAGTTGACCTCCCTCATAATGCATTTGAATGGTCGTCCACTCGTCTTGAGTTTTGTAACGCTTCCAGATGACAAGTCCGGATATATCCGGATCGTTGGTGATTATCTGTACCTGATGATCAGACTCGCCGCCGTGTGTTCTTTTAAGTGAATACTTTATTTGATTTTCGTTAAATACTATTTTCCCGCTGATCGGATATGTAGGCCCGGTTAATCTTTGATATACTGCTGAGCTTACAGTTATTATTATAGCGAGAATCCAAAATAAAATCGGTCGGGGTTTCATATTATTCTTCCTGAAAATTTATTCATAATAAAAAAAATTTTTTAAAATAACAACCGGAAACAGGGAGGTTATATTACATTAGTTAAATTTGTTGGAGCATCGGGGGAGTTTGTCTTTGTCATCTCCAATTTTTTAGCAGTTTGTTAGCAGCACTGCCTTCCCGTCGTTTGAAGTTAGCGATTTTGGTCGGGGTGAGAGGATTCGAACCTCCGACTTCTTGGTCCCAAACCAAGCGCTCTAGCCGGGCTGAGCTACACCCCGAAAAATACCTGCTAAATATACAAAAGATTGATTTAAGTTGCAAAATATGAAATAATTTCTTGACATTTTTCAAATTATACATTAAATTTAAAAGCGATACTTTAAATTCGATTTTTAGGTAAAGGAAAACCATTAGCAATAAATTCGGACTCATGAAAATATATAACTACGTTAAAAATGTAATCAAAAAATATCCTATTATCATCGCAGGATTAATTATTTATCTGTACTACCTATTTACATCAATAAATTTTTTTCAGAATTTTAAGTTAAAAACAACATTTTTAGATTATATTCTACAATTCGATTCTCTTATTTTTTTATGGTTGGTTTTAGTCCTATATATCCAAATTCAGAAACTCAGAAAAGATCAGAAAGACGAACTTTCCAAGCGATTTGCAATTGAAAAACAATTTGAAATTCAACAAATACACACAAAAATAATAAATGATATTACAACTCTTTTGCAGGACAATGTTAACAATCCTCTGGCTGTAATTTCATTGACAACAAGGGAAATACGAAAAAAATTTGAAAAAGATCCTGAGATAATTCGTTGGCTGGATAGAATCGAGTCTTCGATGCAGAGGATTCACAATACAATAAGGGATATTCAGCTGTATCAAACACAAAAAATGGTTGAAGAATCAAATCAAAAACTTACCGATCTGAAGTGAAAAATATAAAGGGTCATGCAAATTTATAAATATTGTCTCCTTTTTTCTCTTTTATTTTTATCCATCAGTATTACTTTTTCTCAAAGCAAAGAAATCATCAGATCCGATCTGGTTCGTCCTGAGGTTTTGAGATCGTCGTTGATGAAAAATAAAACGAGTACCGATTTGAAAATCGGTTTAGTTTTAAGCGGCGGCGGAGCTCGGGGTATTGCTCAAGTGGGAGTGCTAAAAGTTTTAGAAGAGTATAAAATTCCTATCGACTTAATTGTCGGGAATAGCATGGGTGCTATCGTTGGCGGATTGTATGCTGCAGGATATTCGGCGACTGAATTAGAAAGCATAGCGCTTCACACAAATTGGACTGAAGCGCTTTCACTTACAGAGGAAACGAAAAGAAGCGAATTATTTTTGGACCAAAAACATGCACGTGATAAAAGTTTTTTGGTGGTTCGGTTTAATGCTCTTCAACCTATAATACCTTCGGCGATCTCAGGAGGTCAGCGAATTACAAACGTCCTCAGCAAACTTGCCCTGCAAGCGCTTTATCATCCGAATCCGACATTTGATGAATTAAAAATTCCATTCAGAGCGGTAGCTTCAGATATTATTACGGGTGAGAAGTATATTTTTGATCGCGGATCATTATCTGAGGCAATGCGGGCAAGCATGACTGTTCCCATGTTGTTTACACCTCTGGAGAAAGATTCTTTATCTTTAGTTGATGGTGGATTGGTATCAAATATCCCTGTAGACATAGCAAAATCTCTTGGATGCGATTTCGTAATAGCGGTTAATTCAACAGGAGAATTAAGAAAATTAAACGAATTCAGCGCGCCATGGGAAGTTGCCGACCAAATTATGACTATCATGATGGCTTTCCCTAATAAGGAACAATTAAAAATGGCGGATGTTGTAATCAAACCTGATATCGGCGATTACGCAGGATCTGATTTTGAAGATATAAAATTTTTAATTGACAAAGGCGTAGAGTCGGCAAAAAGTAAAATCGATGATATCGTCAGAATCATAAATGAAAAAAGAAAAATTAACAATAATAACGACACCTTACAATTGAAAGATTATGAACTTATCTACAACGGTGATTTAATTACGGAAGATATCAGGAAAGAACTTAGCATAAATTTACACCCCGAAAAGTTTACACGTGAACAGCTCGTGAGCGATATAAATAAAATTTATAATTCGGGTATGTATAAAGATGTTTTTGTTGAATTGATAAAAAATGGCGATCATAATCAGGTAATATATAATGCAGAATATTATCCGGAGACTAAAAAAATCGTTTTTAACGGGAATGATGTTTTCCCGAGTGAGATTTTATTCAGTCATTTTTCAGAATTGTTAAATAAGCCTCTAAATCGAACTTATTTAGATGAACTTATTGAAAATCTTCTTCATAAGTATAGACAAAATGGCTACAGTTTGGCAAGAATTGATAATTTGGAATATGATTTTGAAAAATGTGCGGTTGAATTTAAAGTTTATGAGGGGATTATTGATAGGATTAAATATGTTGGCAATGAGAAGACTGCAGAATTTGTTCTTCGCCGGGAATTCGCAATCGAACCGGGGACAATATTTCAAATGTCAAAAATCCAGCAAGGAATATCTAATATAAGCAGCACGGGATTATTCGAATATGTTTTGTTCGAAATAAATGAGGACAAATCGGGTAAAATCGAATTAATTGTCAGGGTAAAAGAAAAACCGACCGATATGATAAGATTCGGTTTAAGTGCAAATGATGAAAGGGGACTTTCAATAAATATCGATTTGCGTGATGGAAATTTTCGCGGTCATGGAGAAGAATTAGGATTGACATTATTAACCGGTTTAAGGGACGGATTATTACAGACTGAATATCAGGTTTACAGAATATTCCACACTTATCTGACATTTAACTTAAAAGGATATTATCAATATAAAGATATATTCACATTCCAAAATATAGAAACCCGGTCGAATCGACGTTGGAATCGTGATTTGTTCGGTGAATATCGTTTTATTAAGTACGGAGGCTCTATTAGTTTCGGTACTCAGCTTGAGAAATTCGGAAATATAAGGTTAGAATATCGCAGGGAACAGCATAAAATACGTGAAATAACGTCCGGAGGATTTTCACCTGAAGAGTATCCAATCGCAATCATGAAGCTTAGCACTACGATTGACACAAAAAATGTAACCCCATTTACTACCGAAGGGATGTACTATTTTGTCTCTTATGAAACTGCTCCGAGAGAATTAGGGAGTAAATTTTCTTTTACGAAATTAACCTTTGCATATGAATTGTATATGACATTTTCTCCACGCCATACAATCCGACCAAAAATATTTTTTGGTTTAGCCGACGCCACAGTCCCTCTTGTCGAACAATATACGCTCGGCGGGATGAATTCCTTTTTCGGATGGCGTGAGTTTGACAGCAGGGGTAGACAGATTTTTATTGTAAATTCTGAGTACAGATTTAAAATGCCTTTTAAAATTCTTTACGACACCTATTTTTCGTTAAGGTACGACATTGGAACAATATCCGGTAAATCAGAAGAATTAAAACTAGCAAGCATGAGGCATGGCTTAGGTGTTTCGATCGGACTGGACACTCCCATTGGTCCGGTGAGAGCTGCAATTGGACAAGGAATCTTCTTACCGACTAAACAGGGTGAATCAATTTCCAGAGGACCTGTTATGTTTTATTTTTCCTTCGGATATGAAATTTAAAATCCTTAATGAAATTGTCATTGTTTAACCTTTTTATTATCATTAATTGAAGATATCGTAAAACTGAAAATATGACTTTTTTAAATCCTTTAGTTCTTTTCGGTCTAATCGCCGCAGTAATACCTCTGATTATTCATTTATTAAATTTGAGGAAATTACGAACAATAGAATTCAGCACATTATTTTTTTTAAAAGAACTCCAACAAACAAAAATAAGGCGTCTGAAACTGAAACAGCTATTGCTTCTCCTAATCAGAACGCTGATGGTGATTTTTATTGTTCTGGCATTTTCACGCCCTGCGATGAAAAGTTCATTTATCGGAACTGTCGGAACACATGCATACTCTACAGTCGTGTTAATTCTAGATGATTCTTTCAGTATGACGGTTCAGGATAATCAGGGTGAACTTTTCAAACAGGCAAGAGAGTCAGGGTTAGAAGTTGTTGAATTATTGAAAGAGGGAGATGAAGCATTTCTTATTAAACTTTCTGACCCTGAGTCGGAACAAATCATTCCCCGTTTCGATTTTGAAATTCTGGAAACAGTTATTCGGGAAAGCAAAGTATCACTTGTGAGTAATTCGGTCGAGGATGGATTACGTTTGGCTGCGAAGATTATAAATAATTCGAGCAATGCCAACAAGGAAGTTTATCTTCTGAGTGATTTCCAGAAATCAGGGATGTTAACGATGGAAAACAAAACGATATCTGAAACAGCAAATCTTTTTGGGGATAATGTAAAATTCTATTTTATTAATTTTGGTGAAAAGGAATTCAGCAATGCGGCCGTTGACTCGGTAAAAATCGAAACCCGGATATTGGAAAAAGATAAACCTCTAATAATTGACGCAGTAATTAAAAATTATACCGATACCGACAAAAAAGATTTTGTTACCGGTCTGTTTCTGGATGAGATCAGAGTAGCTCAAAAAAGCGCAGACGTTTTGTCATGGGGAAGAGCGGCTGTGAGTTTAACTGCTCACCCTAAAACCACGGGATTAATAAAGGGATATATACAACTCGAAAATGATATAATAGAAATTGATAATAAAAGATTTTTTACGATGAATATTCCTGAAAAAATAAAAGTAGGGATAATATCAGATTCAGAAGAGAATGTAAAATTCATAAAAGCGGCTCTACGTACTGGTTACACTGAATCAGATGGTTCTGTTGTAGCTGTTACTGATATGAATTATAATACTTTATCGTCTTCCGATTTTAAAAATTTTGATGTTCTTTTACTTGCCGGTAATAAAGAAATATCCTCATTTGAATTTTCAAAAATCAGATCCTTCGTTGAATTCGGAGGCGGATTAATTATTTTCCCGGCTTCTGAGGATATCAATCAAGTTAACAGATTGTTTTCCGGTTTTGAAATTCCTCAGGCAGAAAAAGTAAATAAAACTTCACGGGAAGAGGGAATTTCTATTCAAAAAATTGATTATGCCCATCCGATATTTCACGGTGTTTTTGAAGCAAACCATAAATCAGGATCGGAAATTGAACCACCCCAGATTTATATCTCTTTGAAGCGGGGAACGGGAAAAAAAGGATTACCGGTTATTACTATGAGTGACGGGAGCTCTTTTTTATCTGAGTATAGTTTTGGCGATGGTAAGATTCTTGTTTTTGCCTCTGCTGCAAATTTAACCTGGAGCGATTTTCCTGTCAAAGGACTTTTCGCACCTTTAATTTACAGATCGATTGTGTATTCGGGACAAACAAAAGAAAAGATGGAATCGTTTTTAGTCGGACAATCTATAAATCTAAACCTGAAAGGGATTCCATCTAAAACTCAAAGCTATAAATTATTATATCCTGATCTTACTGAAGAATTAATTCCGATAATTTCGGATGTGAAGGTACAAAATAATCCCGAATCAAAATATTTTTATTCGCCAACGAGTAATTTGATACTCGGCAGACTTTATCAGCAAGGTATTTACACCGTTAAGGATGGCGAAGTCACGATAAATTTATTTTCTATGAATACTGATCCGAGGGAATCAGATTTACGGAAAATTGATTCCGATAGGATGGAAAAATTTTTGAGCTATATCGGGATAAATTCCAAATTAGTTGTAAATATAAAATCAGGAGACAATATAAGTGAAAAAATCCTTGAGACGCGGCTTGGTGTTGAGCTCTGGAAGTATGCGATCGGATTGGTTCTATTACTCGCATTATTGGAAATGATATTAGCGGGAAACAGGAAAAAGGATGAAATCAGATAATCTATACAGCAATATAAAAAACAGAGAAAAAGCGATTGTAGTTGGTTTAAAGCTGCCTCATATTAACCGAGCAATCGTTGATGAACATTTAAATGAGTTAGTATTTCTTGCCGATACCGCCGGATCTGAAGTAATACATAGGATTATTCAGGAGAGAGACCGAATAGAATCGGCAACGTATGTTGGAAGCGGGAAAGCCACAGAAGTTGCACAACTTACGCTCGCTGAAAAGATAGATATTGTAATTTTCGATGATGATTTATCTCGGACTCAAGTAAGAAATCTTGAAAAAATAATTAAATGTAAAATTATTGACAGGAGCGGATTAATATTAGATATATTTGCATCTCACGCCAAAACGAAAGAAGCGATGACGCAGGTTGAGCTTGCTCAATTGCAATATATGCTGCCTCGCTTGACAAGGCAATGGACCCATTTGTCGAAACAATATGGCGGCATAGGAACAAAAGGTCCGGGTGAAACTCAGATCGAAACAGACAGACGAGCAATACGTTCGCGTATTAAGTTATTGAAAGAAAAATTATATCTGATTGAAAAAGAGAGAAAAATACAGAGAAAAGGGAGGCAGGAGTTTATCCGAATTGCCCTTGTTGGATATACAAATGTAGGAAAATCTACATTAATGAATACATTATCGGGCGCCGAAGTATTTGTCGAGAATAGGTTATTCGCAACTCTCGACACGACAGTCAGGTCTGTCAAACTGGACGATCAGAAAGTTTTAATTTCCGATACTGTTGGTTTCATCAGGAAACTTCCGGCACACCTTATAGCATCATTCAAAAGCACTCTTGCCGAAGTTATCGAAGCCGATTTACTGCTCCATGTTGTCGATGTTAGCCATCCTTATTTCGAAGAGCAGATACAGACAGTAAAAGCAACAATCGATGATTTGGGGGTAAGTGCAAAACCTTCGATAATGGTTTTTAATAAGATCGATATGCTGAGAGAGAGAACAATTTTACATGAGCTAGCGAGAAAATATCCTGATTCAGTTGCGATTTCTGCCGCGAGGAATATTAATGTGAATGCTCTGAAAACAATACTATCGGAATTTAACAATCAGGAATATGAAGAGCAGGAAATTACAACAGATCAATCGAATTATAAATATATCTCACAGATTCATGAAATCGGCGAAATTTTGAATACGCGATATGATGATAACCAACTGACCGTACGGATACGGTTTAACAGAAAAAAGTCGGGCGAAATTAAAAAAATTCTTTCCAAAATAAAAAACTAAAAATATTCAAGGAGATTTTATGAAAAAAACATTTGTCCTATTTATCGCATTAATCATGATGTCTGTTTTGGTTACAGATATCCAAGCTCAGGAGACTTTCAAATTGACTTACAAGTTTGAAAAAGGTAAAAATTACAGATATAAAGAAATGACTGACGGGAAAATCAAGCAGGAAATGATGGGACGGGAAATAAAGATGACCAGCGGAAGTGAAACGGTAAATAAGTTTGAGGTTGACAACATAGATAAAAGCGGAAATATTACTTTAATTTTTTCGGCAGAAACTGCTACCATGACATCAAAAACTCCGATGGCTGATACTACGCTTGTGTTGACTGAGTTGATAGGTAAGCGGTCAAAATTAATGTTATCTCCTGTGGGAAAAATTCAAACGCGAGAGACAATTGATACGGTTGTATTCAGGAGCAGGATGGCCGGCTCTGCCCAGAGGGACATCATTAAGTTTCCGGTATTTTCAGATCAGGCTCTTAAAATTGGAGACTCATGGAAATCAATTTTTGTAGATACAGTCGAACAAATGGGCGGGAAAATTGTGATGACAACCGAAGTCGGATATAAACTTGCCGGCAAAGAAAAAAAACTTGAAAAAGATTGTTTGAGAATTGAATTTTCGGGAAATATTAGTACTGAAGGAAAAGCAAGCATGCAAGGGATAGATTTATATATAGAAGGTTCGGGCAAAACGAATGGCTTGATATATTTTGACCACAAAGCAGGATTGTTGGTATCGGAGGAAGCGGATTCAGACACAGAAACGACAATGGCAACAACAGGCGAACAGGCGATGATGATACCGATTTCGCAACAATTGAAAATGAGTCGCACTTTGGTAAAATAAATATCAAATTTTCCCGTTTAGGATTAACACAATTTTAAAGCATGCTGAAGTTAAAAAATAATATTCTACTTTTATTTTTATGTATAGCAGTTTCCTTCGGACAGGTTCGCTTTAACGATCTGACAAATGAAACAAATATCCATGAGGAATATCGCAATCGTCGTGAAAAACTCATTGGATTACTTGATTCGAATTCGGCAGTAATTATGAAATCAGCCGATTACAAAGTCAGATCGAATGATGTTAATTATCAGTACCGACAGGAAAGCAACTTTCTATATCTCACGGGATTAGCTGAACCTGATAATTATTTATTGATAATCCCAAAAGGAATCGAAGTAGAAGGGAAATCGGTGAGGACTTTGTTTTTTGTTTCTCCGAAAAACAAATGGGGAATTGGGGATATCGATTACGGCGAAGTTGTATTAACGACAGATAAATTTCATAATATTTTCAAATCAATACTTCCGAATACGAAACATCTTTACGTATCATCACCCGATTTAATATTAGTTAACGATTGGCTCAACGATAAGCGTTACTTCACCGAAAGGAATGCAAAGAAAGAATTGACAAATAAATATCCCGGTTTGGAATTCGAGTCCATTACAGGTCTGGTTGCTAAACTCAGGGAGATAAAATCAGATTATGAAATTGAACAGATTAAAAAGGCTATTCAAATTACGGGCGACGGCATTCGTCGTGCGATGGAAATCTGCAAACCGGGTGTGTATGAATACGAACTGCAGGCAGCAATTGAATACGAAATGACAAGGCAGGGTGCCGGCTATACGGCATTCCCTTCGATCATCGGATCAGGTGAAAACTCTTTGATATATCATTACGATAAGAACAGTAGAAAAACTAAAACCGGCGATCTGGCCGTAATGGACGTAGGTGCTGAGTATAACGGATATGCAGCGGATATAACTAGAACAATACCTGTCAGCGGAAAATTTACCAGAGAACAAGCCGAAGTTTATCAGATAGTTCTTGACGCACAGAAGGAAGTAATAAAAATGATTAAACCCGGCGTTAAAATGAGAGATTTAAATGCAAAAGCAAAGGACTTTATCACATGGGCCGGATTCGGTAAATATTATAAACATTCCGTTTCTCACCAACTTGGAATAGATGTACACGATATCTGGTCGAGCGATACTCTGAAAGCCGGGATGGTGATAACTGTTGAGCCGGGAATTTATATTCCTGCTAACGATAACAGTGTTTCGGTTGAGTTTCGCGGTTGGGGAATAAGAATCGAGGATGATATTCTCGTAACTGAAACGGATTATGAAGTTTTATCGAAAGATATGCCGAAAGAAATTATAGAACTGGAAATTTTAATGCGGAAACGTAAGTAAAAATGGAGTTCAGGAATGAATAAAAGGGTTGCGGGCGTCGTACAATTATTTTTCATTTTGCTTTTTGCAACTTCTGTATTATCTCAAGAAGAGGAAATGATGGATGGCATTGAAGTGTTACAAAAGGATTCACGTTTTAGAGTACAGGCGGGAATATTCAGACATGATCCGGACGCTTTTTATCTGATAGGTGGGGTTCCGTTTTTTAATATAAATTATCGGAGTAGTCCCGGAATCACTGAAGATAATATATTTAACCTTGGATTTTCTTATGAAGTAGGTGTTAACTATTACCAGCCGTATGTGAAGATTGGACCTGAAATCCGGTTATTCAAAAATTTTTATACTGATTTCCATGGGGGGGGTGTCATTATTTATTATTTCGGGATCAATAAATGCTGCCGGATTTTTACCTTTTGCAGGGTTAACGGCAGGATATATTTTATATGATGGTAAACGATTAGGCGCAGAAATAGAAGTTGGGATTAATCGACCGATACCAATAATCGATGAAATTTATATCCCCTACCTGGCAATAGGTATCCGCATCAAATAATATATTATTATAATGAGGGACACGAAAGATTTTCAAAGCTTTCAAATAACACGTTTCGGCTCGTCCGTAAATAATGGACTCGCTCAACGTGACGGATAGATACGCTCACTCTTTCCTTCATCTTGTTCCGAAGGAATCCCTTTCGGGAAGCGACTGAATCAGCATCAGCTGATGAAGGAGTTCGCCGGAGGCGAATGAATCGAAAGATGTGAATATCCATTCTAAACTTTTACCCGCTTAGAACACTTTTAGACTCTCCGCCGTGGCGACTTTATTTTATTCTGACGGTTCTAAATATCATAATCACAATCCCAGCAAACTCATTGGGTAGTAATTTTAACGAAGAAGGATCATCTTCTTGGTTTCTAAATAGCTTTCACTTCTTATACTATAAAAATAAACTCCGTCTGATAATCCCGATGCATCTAATTCTATTTCATAAACTCCGGGATTCTGGTATTCGTTGATTAGTGTTTTTATTTCTCTTCCTAAAACATCGTAAACTTTTATTATTATTATTTCTGAACGTGGAGTATAGTATTTTATCTTGGTTGTCGGGTTAAATGGATTTGGGTAGTTTTGATATAATGTTAATTTACTTGGAACGCTTGTTTCACTGATTGCTGTCGAGGTAATAATGACACTATCTTCGTTAAAAAATATAAGACCATCATATATTGTAAGTAGAGTTTGTGGGTGCCTTGAATATAACCCGAATATTTTATTATTCTTGGAGTCTGCATATCCATATCTGAATCCGTTTACAGGTATTGGAGAGTTTGATGTGTCGTATTTTGTCCATGTTGCACCATCATACTTTAATAAACCATCGGTAGTCCCAAAATATTTTACTTTTTTTCTATCTATTACTGAGGCATCATAAGAAAATCCGTAAAAAGGGAATCCAATTTGAGAAGAATCAAAAAACACGAAGGGAGTATCTATACCGACAGCTATTTTATTCGGTGTTGTTATCCACTTTTGATTTAATGAATCGACTGCAAATCCTCGCATCGGATTAAAAGGACCAAAAGGAGAACTATTAATTTTCATTCTCCATTGATTTCCGTCATAAGCGTATAAACCATAATAATCAGTTCCAATCCAGATATGATTAAGGCTGTCAAACTTTATAAAATTAAAATCAGCGATTCCAAGGAAAGAATTCATATCATCAAAAATTGTCCAATTTCCATGATCATAAAGAGCAATGCAATAGTTTGGGATGCCCAACCAATATCGGTTTAATTTATCTACAGTTACTCGATGGATAAAATTATCAGGTAAAGGAGAGTTGCCCGTATTCAGGCTATCCCAATTATTATTATTTTTTATATATAAACCTTGAAATGTTGCTATTAATATTTTACCATCTGATGTGATTGCCACATCAGCAACAATGTTTTTTTTAAGTGGTGAATTTGTTTCATCGAATATTTCCCAGTTACCGTTGTGAAGACGATGTAAATATCCATTCGCAATAATATTCCCGCCAGAATATTCAACTCCGGTAACTATCCAATACCCGTTTTGTTTATCTGTAACGATTGATAATATCTTATTGGAAGTTAAAGGTGAATTATCCCGGTTAAATAATAACCAATTTTTTGACGGATTAGATCGTACGAAGCCAAATGATGAGAAAATTATAATAATCGAAATTATAAAAACAATATTTTTCATAATATCCCCTTTAATTATAAACAATCAGGTAGCAAATCAGTGCATGCCTGACTTACTTCAACATAGCAGGGGTCGGTTTTACAAAATTTTAAATTATGTGAAATATCATCGCTGTCAAATATATAATCTTGATCGAGATAATCATGTTGCCCTACTCCGCCGGACAAAATAAATAAAGATGTGTTGAATTTGTAGGTTTTTCCAAAATAAATGGTATGATCGCAATTTATTTTGCACCAACTATGACCTAATTCAGCGTTAAATGTAAATGGTTCTGAAGTCGGTGCATCAGGCGGTGTAAATGTTTTTGATTTTTGTATCCAGCCATCTATTTGGTTATAAAAATTCAGTACGCTTTTAACATACCTTAAAAAATCTCTTTGGATTGTCAAATTGCCCCATGTAGCAAAGAAATCATAATCATCGGGACCAGGATAACAATTAAACCTCCAAATACAATGTGGAATAAAGTTTGCCATGAATCCTCCTTAATATTATTTTGAGCGGTTTGCTTTGCAATATGACTTTATGATAAAGTGCAAATATGCAACAAAATTTTATTTTTAACAGTTCCGATTATTTTTATTCTAACCGTTCTAATTATCATTAACAGAATTCCTGCCAATATCAGCACTTCACCAAATGAAAACAAATACCAATTGAAATAAGTCGGAATATATTCCGATATTATTTTCTGAAACTCGGGATTTGTTTCTAATTCAGATAATTGCGAAGAAAACCCTCCTTCAATTATTAATTTTGTATAATCACGGATGAAGCACGTAAAAATTATTACTGCACCAAGGATTATTAACACCCACTCCCGTAATTTTATTTTTACATTAAATCCCTTCTTACGTAAATAAATTATTGCCTGACCTAATAAGATCATTGTAAGCGAACAAATTACAGGAGCTAATACAGGTCCTACCCAGATAACCGGAATCAGGAACAACACATCCCAGGTTAAAAGGGAAGTGGGCCAGTTTATTAAAACTTTCAACCATACATAATAAAAAATATCCCACACTCCAAAGCTATACAAAAAGTAAGCAAACCTTTCGGAAAAATTTTTACCAGCTACCAATCCTACACATATCAGCATAACAATGGTTGATATCTCTCTCAAATACTCAAAATTTAAAATATGATGAGGTATTTGCTTTAACGGAAATGCGAATCCGTCCGGATAATATAATTCCTGCAAATAAATCACCAACACCGACTCAAACAATCCCATCGCAATGCTGAATGTAGTAACAAATACAATTTTTAGCAAGTAATTATTATGTGCATCCATAAGAAAAAATCAAAAATGAAAAATCAAAGTTTAAAATCACAAACAAAAATTTAAAAATGTAATTAATACTTCTCCATTACTCCTTTACCACCATACCAACATAATCACATACTCATATCCTCTTCAAGTAACACCTTCTCCGTTTGTGTTGACGGGTTTCAAAATATTTCCAGTGGTTTTGTACTTTATAGTTCTCTTCGAGTTCGGGATTCGTTTCGGCTGATATAATTCCTTTTTCGATACAGGATTTTGCAAGTTCAGTAATCAACAACGCATCGCCACCTTTACCTTGCAAATCGGGTCGTATTGCTCCGAGGTAGAGGTCGATATATTTGCGTTCCTTCAGCGCTTTCATGATATGGATAAATCCGAACGGGAGAAGTCGTCCATTAGCTTTTTGGAATGCCCTCGATAAGGTCGGCATCCCTATCACAAAACCGGCTACTAAATTATTTTCATCTAAGAGTATCTTTATAAAATCAGGAACCACGAAGGAAAAATATTTTTTTACATAAATGTCAATCTGTTTTTTTGTAAGAGGCACAAAAGCATATAAATTACTAAATGACTGATTTAATACCTCAAAAACCTGATGGGCATACGGAAGAAGGTCTTTCGTTTTTTTTATATCAAGAACTTTTATTTTCCCTCTCCCGAGAACCATGTTTGAAACTCTCACTGCTTTTTCCGGAATTACAGAAGAAACTTTCACTTCAAACTCGACCCAATCAGCATCTTTTTTATAACCATGGTGTTCCGCGTGATCGGGATAATAAGGATAGTTATAGATAGTTGCCAGCGTTCCAAGCTCCTCAAAACCCTCAATCAACATTGCTTCATGATCCATGTCGGTAAATCCGAGAGGTCCGTGAACCCCCTCCATGCCTTTGCTTTTCGCCCAAGTTTCAACTGTATCGAATAATGTTTTTGATACTTCAACGTCGTCAATAAAATCGATCCAGCCAAAACGCGCATATTTGTTTTTCCAGAGTTCAATATACCGGTGATTAATGATTCCGATAATCCGTCCGGCAATTTTACTGTTTTTGTATGCTAACCATTTTTTTGCTTCGCAAAATTCAAGTGCAGGATTATTATTAGGAGAGAGAGTTTCGAGTTCAACCTTAATCAAAGGGGGAATCCAATAAGGATTTCCTTTATATAATTCAAAAGGAAACATTACAAAGTTTTTCAAATCCTTTTTCGAAATTACTTCCCGTATTTCGATTGCCATTTCCACCTCGTACATTAATGTATATATGATAACAAATGATAAAGAGTGTTCCAAAGGAACTATTTTTTATTTTGTTTCTTTAATTGGTCAATGATTTTACCATTCGTCAATTCCCTGATGACATCTGAAGCAATCCATTTTGCGCTTTTGAAATTAAGTTTCTGAATCTTTTTTGCTGTTTCGAGAGCCAAGCGGTTCAGGTGGAGATTTCGTTTTCCGATCTGACGCAGTGCCCAGTTAACTGATTTTTTAACATAGTTCCGTTCGTCAGTCGATTCTCTGATGATTATCGGAAAAAAATTCTCAAATAATTCATCTCCGGATTTTTTGTCGCTAACAGCTAATCGTGCAATTAAACTAAAACCGGCGCGCTTGATAAATTCTTTTTCACTTAAGCTCCATTCAATTGTTTTTTTTACAGCAAACTCAGAATTCTCAAACACATTCATACACACCTGATCACAAACATCCCACGAATCAAATTCCTTTACCCATTTATCCATTTGTTTCTCTGTTACTTTTTCCGGTTCATCAATGATGCTGGCAAGTATCCGTGCTTCGTGTATACCCGAATCCCAGAGTTGTACGGCAAGCGAGTGATCTCTTCCAATTTCTTTTGCTAATTTCCGGATCTGATTAACGGAAATGCCAAGAGTATTTTCCGGATTGATTCCAAACCTTGCCATACCTTCTACATTTTTCGGATTGTATAATGATTTCAGCTTTTGAATAATCTGCTCGTATGTCATGATTTATTATTGCTTTGGGTATAAGATTTATATACATCATTATATAGTGATAAAAGTTTCTCACGAATTCGTGATTTGTCAAACTGTGTAAGAAGCTGCTTGGATATTAGTTTTGATTCATCGTAATAATTTTTATCGGCAGATAATTTTTTAATTAAGGAAATAAATTCTTGAGTATTACCGGCTTTCATATATGGATTTTCATAAAGTTTAGTGTATTCCTGAATATCTCTAAATATCACAGGCAGTTCGGCGGCGGCAGCTTCGAGCGGTGCGAGCGGGCAATTTTCCTGATGACTGGGAAATAAAAACAAATCGGCAGCGTTATAAATCAGCGGCATTTTATCTAACTCGAACAGTCCGGGAAATTTTACATTACCGGAGCTCTGTGCAATAAGCTGATTTAGTTTATGTATCCCTTCAGTCATAATTCCGAAAGGTCTGCCACCAACCCAGACAAAATTTAACTCCGGACAAGCGAGTGCGGCTTCTAAAAACGTTTCAACACCTTTTCTAGGCTCTATCTGGCCGACCCCTAAAACTACAAAAGCATTTTTGGGTATATCTAAAAGTTTACGGGCTGCACTTCTGAGTTCAGGACGCGGGGCGAATTTGTCCGTATGTAATGGATTGAATATCTTTACGACTTTTGTTTTTGCCTTTAGTGATTTTATTGCCTCTTCGACCATCGGTGAAATTGCGATACAAACATCGGCATAGTTATATACACGCCGTAAATACCAGCGGACAAACGGCATAAAAAATTTCCAGGCGGGAAGAGAACCTTTTATTGAATCAGGAATTACATGGACGGTATAAATCCTCCGTTTTTTATATCTGAATCCTTTCCAGAAATAATAAGGACCGTATGTGTGTGAATGAAAAACGTCACCCATCCCTTCGCCGTTCACGAAAACATGAATATCATCTTTCGATTTTAAAAGATCAACATGATCCACAAAAGCAGTGTGAACTCCCTGTCCTTTCATTAAGAAGGGTGTTTCGGAAATGACGTGAACACGGAGTTTATTGTTATTCCCAGTCATGTCTTTAAGTTATCAGAAAATCAGTTTGCTTTCCGTAATTTTCCTGACCCCGATACATCTTTGTTGATATTTTCAGGATTGCCGCGATAATAAACATTTCCGCTGCCACTTATTTTTACATCCAAATTATTTTTTGCATATGCATCACAATTTCCCGAACCGCTGATTTTTATAGAACAATTATTCGATTTAAATTCACTTGCCTTCACGTTACCTGATCCGGAAATTTTTATGTTGTGTTCACCCGATTCTCCGGCTAATTGAATTGTTCCTGCCCCGATGATTTGTGTATCGAGTTCATCTGTATCCAGAGAAAGGTCAATTTTTCCGGAACCCGTTATTATTAGCTCTACTGTTTCTGTATAAAATTTTGTTCCGCTTACAATTTTTCCAGAACCTGAAATTTTCATACGATGTAAATCTTTCATCTGAATAAAAATTGTGATCGGTTCATGCCGGCATATTCTCTCTGTTTGTGATACGATGAGGGTTCTTCTATCGACAGTTGTTCTGATGTGCGGAAGGATATTGTCTTTGGCTTCAATCCTTAGAGATTGTTCATTTGATTGATCGATATAAATATTCGCACTCGTTTGGAGCGTGATGCTGTTAAACATTTCGAGGTTACGGCTTTCTGAAATTATTCTTCCCGAACCGTCGATGCCTCTTGGTCCGCAACAATTATTAAATATAAATCCGGTAATAAAAAATAAAATCCAATGCATCATAATAATTACCTTTCATTTTTAAATTACGGTTAAATATACGAGACAAATCTAAATTTGTAACAGGTAACTATATTTCGGCAAGGGCTTTTTTTAGATCAGAAATGATATCCCCTGCCTTCTCGATTCCTATCGAAAGCCTGATTCCTCCCGGATCGATTCCTTTCGCTATCTGTTCATCCGGTGGAATGGCGGCGTGTGTCATAGAGCTTGGATGTTCGATAAGAGTTCTGATCATTCCCAAGCTGACTGCTAATGTGATTGTGTAGGCATTGTTGGCAAGAGTGTTTATAAATTTTTCTCCTTTTTGCTTTCTGGATTTTGGAGTATTTCCTTTAAAGGAAAAATAAATCAGCGAGCCGGGTGCAAAGTGGCCGTCGTAATCGAGCATTTGTCGTTTTGCGAGTTCGTGCTGTGGAAAAGATTCCAACCCCGGATACCTAACATACTCAATTTTGCTCTCGTTTTCTAAAAATTTTGCCACCTCATGAGCAGTTTTCATTCCTTGCCTGATTCGTATTGGCAGACTCGGCAAGCCGTAAACCATTATGGGCCAAGCAGTTTTTGATGCTAAAGTTCCGCCAAAATCTTTTCTGTACATCAGCAGCAAATCATAACTCCATTTCGGACCAACAACTACGCCTCCCATATCGGTACCGAATCCGGTGATACCTTTTGTTAAAGACTCAATTACGAAATCTGCTCCGTGTTCCAGAGGTCTTTGGCAATAGGGTGTTGCAAAAGTGTTATCGATAACGACAAATATTTTTTTAGACTTCGAACGTTTTTTATTTGCTTGGGCAACTATATTTGTTATTGCTTTTATATCAATAATTTCAAGAGACGGATTGACGGGCGTTTCAAAATAGACAATCCTTGTATCTGAATTGATTTCTTTGATAAGATTTTCCGGCTTTAATAAGTTTACAAATTTCGTTTCGATGCCGTAGCGGGGGTACCAATTTTTCAACAGCGAATAAGTGCAACCGTAAATAACGGAGTGGGATACTATTTGATTTTTATTTACGGTAAGTATACCGAAGATAGCCGAAATCGCAGCCATACCGGTTGAAAAAGTAACTGCAATTTCTCCGTTTTCGGCAGCGGCCAGATTTTCTTCAAGAAGCTCTTTGTTAGGTTCTCCGAGACGATCATAAATATAAATCGGCATACGCGATTCTATCGTTTTTTCGTCGATGTGATGGGCAAAATCCAAGAATCCCTGAGCGCCGCGTTTTGCAGTATCGAGCCGAAATGTTGCCGAGGATGAGATTGGCGGAATTACATGGTGATTGTAGTCCCATTTTTTACTTATTGATTTTCCGTAAATAAGCTGAGTTTCGACTGAGTATTTATTTTTATTTTTTTTATTTTTCTGCGCCATTTGTTTTTATTTTAATATAAATAATTAACTCTGATGTTCAAACTGCTCTGACAAATTCTTATGGAGTTTTGGCATTTTCACATTTGCATCTTCAAAATATTTAGAGACAAAATCATTTGTTTCGGGGCATGAAAAACTCCGGTTTCGAAGCCAGCTAAAAACTTCGGAATTATTCCAAATCTCATGAAAATTATACTTCATTTCTCTTAAATTCCCACATTCAATTTCTATACCCCCGCAGATTTGAACCATGCCCTCGATGTTAATATAAGCAAAAGTTTTTCCGCCTAAACACCAGTGTGTAAATAGTGGAGGTTGATCGGGTTTGCTATAATTTCCATGGTCTTCGATGTGCTTTAGTCCATATCTCACGCATTGAGGCGAAAAATACATTTCATTCGGAAGAAGTTTTTTATGGTCGGCTATCCATTCAATAATCTTCGATCTATCCATACCGGAATGTTCTTTTTTCTTTTTTCCTTTTGTTTTTATGCTAAAATCTTTGAGGTTAAAATAGATCCCTTTGGCTTTTTTTCTGAGAGCATAATCAATATTGAAAGCGGCAGCTCGTACGTCAAAATCCTTTACAGGTATTCCGATCTGGATTTCAAAACCGTCTTTTTTAAGGCTTGAGATGATGTTTTCTATTTCTGAAAATTTTTTTGTTTTTTCCAAACCATCCTCAATGCTTTCCTTGATACGGTCGTTCAGGTAAATTCTGATACTTTTTGTACCGATGGTGCGTAAAACGTTCTGCAAATCCTGATTCAATTTTTTACCGTCTGTTTCAACAATCATTTTTAAACCAAGACTATTTCCGTACAAAATAATATCAACTATATCTGAACGGTCGAGCGGATCGTTACCTGCTAAAACAATAATCGGTTTTGAAAATTCAGCAATATTTTCCATTACAGAAAAACATTCACGCGTCGATAAAAAATTGTTTATATTTTCTGAATTCGTCTGATTATAAAGTTCCCAGATAATCAACTTTGGATAAAAATTCAGAATTGGATTTATTTTATCGAATGAAGAATACATAAAAACCTCAAATTATATATTATTTGTTCTAAGGTTGATTTTTTTCGTTAAGAAATTTTGTTCGTAAGCATATTTTGCAATATTATCCCGGAAATCAGGATGTGATATGCCGATCAGGGCTTCTACGCGCTCACGTATAGTTCGGCCGTATAAATCTGCCACGCCGTATTCGGTTACAACATAGTGAACATCGCCTCTTCCGGTAGTTACACCGGCTCCGGGAGTTAACTGAGTTGTGATTCTCGAAATGGTGTTGTTTTTTGCGGTCGATGGGAGGGCGATGATAGGTTTTCCTCCCTCGCTGCGTGAAGCTCCGCGTATAAAATCCAATTGACCGCCGAAACCGCTGAAAATTTTTGGTCCCATCGAATCGGCGCATACCTGACCCGTGAGGTCGATTTGAATTGCCGAGTTAATAGCAACCATTTTTTTATTCTGAGCAATAACAAACGGATCATTGACATAATGTGAAGGATGAAATTCAATCCGTGGATTGTCGTCCAAAAAATCAAAAAGCGATTTTGTTCCTAACACAAAAGAAGCGATCATTTTCCCGGGGTGGAGCGACTTTCTTTCATTTGTAATTACTCCTTCCTCAACCAATCGTATAACACCGTCGGAAAACATTTCTGTATGTATACCAAGATGCTGTCGGTTGTGCAGAAAATTCAGTACGGCATCAGGGATTGCTCCGATGCCGAGCTGCAATGTGGATTCATCTTCAATCAAATTCGAAATATTTTCACCAATCTTTTTAAATACTTCTGCCTCGGCGGCGGTCATATTAGTATCGAATTGCGGTAATTCTTTTATTGGAACATCTGTTTCTATGCAGGAAGTAAATTTATCGACATGAATGAAAGAATCTCCAAGCGTACGGGGCATGTTCGGATTTACCTGAGCGATAATATATTTAGAGACTTCGGTAGCGGGCTTAGTACATTCGATTCCTACACCGAGGCTGCAAAATCCGTGTTCATCGGGGGTGGATACATGAATTAATGAAACATCAATCGGGAGTTTTCCGCGATAAAACAACCGTGGAATCTCGGAAAGAAATATCGGCGTAAAATCAGCTCTCCCTTCTTGTACTGCATTACGGACATTTTTTCCTGTGAAAAGAGCATTGTGTCGGAAGTGGCCCTCGAATTCCGGATCGGCATATCTCGTTCGACCTACAGTTAAAATATGTGTTACTTCAACATTTTCAAGTTCCATATACCGGTCGCACATAGCATCTACCAGAACTTCGGGGGTAGCACATCCGGGATGAACAAATACCCGCATACCTGATTTGATGACGCTTACTGCTTCCGCAGGTGTTTTAATTTTTGATTTATATTTTTCGAGCCATCTCATATTTATTTCTTTCTTAAATCTTCAAAGTATTGATATCGCTGTATTCAACCTCGAACCGTTTTGCAATCGAATAATGCGTACAATGTCCTTTATATGTAATAATACCTTTCGACAGACCGGAATTTATACCGATCGTGCTATCAATTCCATGTTCGATAATATCGGAGATGTACGGCAACAGACTGTTTGTCATAGCATAAGTAGCGGTTCTCGCAACGTTGGCTGCCATGTTAGGCACACAATAATGGATCACATCGTGAGTGATATAAATAGGATTTTCGATTGTGGTGGGACGGCTTGTTTCAATACAACCGCCTTGATCGATTGAGACGTCAATAATTACTGAACCCGGTTTCATCGTTTTCACCATATCTTCAGAAACGAGGTGAGGAGTTTTTTCCCCTTTTATCAGAACTGCACCTATTAAAACATCAGCAAAGTTGATCGCTCTTCTTATATTATATTCATTCACAATACCGGTTATTATACGGTGATTGAATAAATTTTCTATCCTTCTGAGTCTTTCAATACTCTTGTCGAGAACTATGACCTGCGCTCCGACACCAAGAGCGGTGCGTGTTGCAGCAGCGCCTACAGTTCCGGCGCCCAGAATAACAACAGATGCCGGTGGAACACCTGTACTACCGCCCAGCAATATGCCTCGTCCGTTGTTAGAACTTTCCAGATAGCGGGAAGCTATTTGTATCGACATTTGACCGGCTATTTCGCTCATAGCTTGTAATATTGGCATGCCTCCATTGCCGTTTTCGAGTAATTCGATAGCGATTGCGCAGATAGATTTTTCCAAAAGCTTGTCAAGCAACTGTTTTTTTGCAATCGGAAGATGCATTGCCGACATTAAAATTTGAGATTCGTGCAATCGATCAATTTCCTCAAGCGTAGGCGGTGCAATTTTTAAGAGAAGATCAGACCTGCCAAAAACTTCGTCGCTCGTATAAACGATATTCGCACCAACCTCTTCATATTTCAAATTCGTGAAGTGAGCAAGACATCCGGCGTCCTTTTCGATGTAAACGTTTGCTCCTAATCCGATTAAGGAATGTACTGATGCGGGGGTTAGCGCTATCCTGCGTTCGCGTCTGGGGTCGTCTTTAAGGATTCCAATATTCATTTTAACCTCTCGATATATTTTGATTAACTTCGTTTGAAGTAGGAGGATTGTAAAAAACTTGTGAGTGTCGATTATTTTTGAAAATTTCCAAAATCATTTAAGAACATTTTTATTGAAATTAAATATATTAAAGTCAATTATTATGCCATAAATTGAGTTGTTGGATTATTGTTTAAATCGAAATTAATAAATGTTATTAAAAATTTTGGGGGGAAATTTCTTAATATTAGAAATAATAAAAATGGCTTTTGCACATTTGATAACATGTTGTATTTTTATATTATCGGGAAATAAAAAGCCGTATCCGGAGAAATTAGGACAATCCTTTGACCAGAATTACGAACTCGCCTTTTATAGGCTTGGATGTAAAATATTTAAGACTCTCGGATGCACTACCCCTGTAAATCTCCTCAAATTTTTTTGTGATCTCACGAGCTATCACTATCTCACGATCTCCAAAATAATCATTTATTTCTTGCAGAATTTTTGGAAGCCGGTGGGGGGATTCGTACAGAATGATTGTTCGTTTTTCGCCCGATAATTGTTCGAGCTTCGTCTTTCGTCCCTTTTTATGAGGCAGGAAACCCTCAAACACAAAATTATTTGTCGGTAATCCGCTGACTACAAGTGCAGCAAGAATTGCTGATGCGCCGGGGACGGAGATAATATTAACCTTTTCTTTTATCGCTGAGCAGACTAACCGATACGCAGGGTCTGAAATTCCCGGTGTTCCGGCATCTGATACAATTGCTATTGAATATCCTGATTTTAATTTTTCAATCAATTCGGGGGTTCGTTTTGCTTCGTTAAATTGATAATAGGAGATAAGTTCATTTTGAATATTATAATGGTCGAGTAAAAATTTGGTTTTTCTTGTATCTTCCGCCGCGATTAAATTTACCCCTCCCAAAATCTTGATTGCGCGGTATGTTATATCTTCTAAATTTCCTATCGGAGTTGAAACAATGTATAACGTTCCCGGTTGAATCGATTCAGCCATAATATTAATGTTGTTTTAGATTTTTCGGCAGGAGAGCAACAATTGGTAAACGCCTTTTGAATTCGTTTTTGGCTATCCTCTTCCGGACTTTTGTTATGAAGTCAGTACTGAAACCCGATTCAATCAGGTCAGTGTCACTTTTGTGGTTGTCGACCATTTCAATTAATAGTTTGTCTACATCCAGGTATGAAAATCCTAAATCACCTTCATCTGTTTGACCTGACCACAAATCGGCAGTCGGTATTTTTTTTATAATTTTTTCGGGTATTTGCAGTTCTTCAGCAAGCTGCCAGATTTGCGTTTTGTATAAATCGCCCAGCGGGTTGATGGCTGAAGCTGTATCGCCATACAGAGTTCCGTAGCCCAGAAGTATTTCGGTTTTATTGCTCGTACCGATTACCAAAGCATTTTCTTTTGCGGAATGATCGTAAAGAAGTATCATACGGCTTCGTGCGGCAACGTTGCCAAGGCGGACATTTCCCATATCAGGATTTACTTTCAAAAATTCATCAACCATCGGTGTAATATCGATTGTCTTATTTTGAATCCTTAACCGATCCATTAAAAGCTCTGCATCAGAAACGCTTTCCGGTGAACTTGTTTTGTACGGGAGGATAAGCCCGATAACATTTTCCCTTCCGATTGCTTCCACAGTCAGAGATGCAGAAACCGCCGAATCCACGCCGCCTGATATTCCGATGACGGCTTTCTCAAATCCACTGTAAAGAATTTTAGTCCTAAGGAACAATACAATATATTCCCGTATTTCTTTGATTGTCATATGCCGGAAAATATTTATTTTAACAAAATTTAATTAAAACTGTTTTATGAAACAAATTTAAAATAATGGAATTACTCTTTCAGTGTTTTGAATCTAAAAATATGTATTGTAACACCGATTGCAATTAATCCTAAAATAATATTTAAGTACATCTGTTTATCGATGAAAATGATTGAACAAATAATCGTTATCCACAGGACAGTTACAGATATAATTTTTGCGGATAAAGGAATGGATTTTCTTTCACTGTAATTCCTTATGTAAGCTCCAAACCATTTATTTTGAGTCAACCAGTTGTAAAATTTTGTTGAGCTTTTAGCATAGCTCGCCGCAGCTAACAGGAAAAAAGGTGTGGCCGGAAGGAGTGGAAGAAAAATTCCGAGAATACCCACGCCTACCATAGCAGTTCCGAAAATAATTAAAATAAAATTTATTATTCTGAATTTAGACATTTATTCAATATTTTATTCATAGGGTCTATTTGTTGAGTTAGTAATAATAATAAAATAAATATTTAATTGAAATTATCATATCAATTGATTAAATTTTTTAAAGTTATTCATAAAAATAAAAACCGGAGATAATATGAAATTAAACTTAATTTGGATTGCGATCTTTATCGTATTGAATTTTCAGGTATCAATCGCGCAGGAATCAAAGCGCCCGATAACAAGCGAGGATTTGTGGTCTTTGAAAAGGCTTGGCGGATTAACTGTTTCACCCGACGGAAAGAAATCGGCTGTCACTGTTACGACTTTTGACATAAAAGAGAACAAGGGAACAACGAATATATATATTGTTTCAAACGATGGAGGGGAATCAAAACAGTTAACAACGTTTAAAGGATCCGACGGCTCGCCAGTTTGGAGTCCCGACGGAAAGAACATTGCGTTTGTTTCAAAACGGGAAGGCGACTATCCTCAATTATACGTCATTCCTGTCGATGGGGGTGAGGCGGAAAAAATTACGGATATGCCGCTTGGAATTTCCTCACCAAAATGGTTCCCCGATGGAAAACAAATTGCACTTGCCGCTAATATCATACCAGATTTGGAAAGTAATCTCGATTCAATGAAAAAAATAATCGATCAAAAAAAGAAAAGCAAAGTTACGGCAAAAGTATCTGAAAACAGAGTCGTCCGTTACTGGGATCGTTGGCTTACTGACGGATACTATCCGAGGATTTATACAGTAAATCTTGAAAGCAAAAAAATTACCGATATGTTGCCGGGGTGGAAAAATTTTTTCGATTTGATGGATGGTGCCGATTTTGAAATATCGCCTGATGGAAAAGAAATTGCTTTTTCAGGAAATTCAACCTCCGAGCCATTCGACGAGTTGAATGCGGATATATTTTTAGTCCCGACTGACGGTTCAGGAAAATTTTCAAATATAACATTAGAAAACAAAGCCAGCGACACGGGCCCACGATATTCCAAAGACGGGAAATATCTGATTTACGGAAAACAAATAATCCCTGAATTCTATGCTGATAAAGTCAGATTAGTAAGATTTGAAAGAAAATCAGGCGAGAGGGTGACAATTACTCCCGAAGAATTTGACCGGTCGCCGGAACAGTGGAAGATTTCAGATGACAGTAAAAATATTTATTTTTCTGCCGAGGATAGAGCAAAGAAATCGATATTTTGCTTACCTGTTGCGGGGGGAAAAGTCAACGAGATTTTAAGAATGAATACTATCAATTCACCGCATCCGCTCCCTGACGGAAGGGTTGTTTTTCTAAATCAATCATTAAAATATCCGAATGAATTATTTATCGTTTCAAAAGATGGAAAAAAAGTTTCTCAGCTTACAAAATTCAATAGCGAACTTTTGAATAAAATTGCACTCGGAGATGTAAAAGAATATTATTTCACCGGGGCTGACGGAAATTCTGTTCAGATGTATGTTGTGTTTCCGCCAAATTTCGATCCATCAAAAAAATGG
>CAYTID010000019.1:0-20900 GCA_964437735.1 uncultured Ignavibacteriaceae bacterium
TTTTGAAATTTTATTTAATCAATCTTCAAATCCGGCGCTGATCTGATCGAGAGTATTGAATGTTACTCGTATCATTTCAGCTTTATCTTTTAATTGAAGAATTGATTTTTCCTTATTTGCAATCAGATCATTTAAAAGAATTTTAACATCCGGATAGTCACACTCGTTAGCATATGCCCTGAACCCGATTAAGGATTTTTCTTCCAGTTCAATTGCAAGGTCCAAAGCATTACACAATCCTTTGCATGTATGATCACAGTTTGTATTCATTTTAGCACTCCTTTTTGTTTACATTAAATATTCGTTAGTTCCTTACCTTTAATAAGCGCCTGTTCATTTAATGAAATTAAGTGATGATATCTGTCTGGCAGCACTTTTTTCAGGGCATCTAAAATTGCCTGGAATGAGACAATTTTTTGAACACCCAGCAAGCTACCGAGTAATATCATATTCATAACCTTTACGTTTTTTAATTTATTCGCCTCTTCACTAGCCGGAATCGGATAAACTTTTACATCCTTACGTGTAGGCGGTTTAATAATATTTGTGCTTTCAAAAATAATTATCCCATCTGGTTTCACCATATGCTCAAATTTATCAAGCGACGGTTGATTTAACGCTATTAAGATATCAAATTTTGAAATAATCGGTGAACTTATTTTTTTATCTGAAACAATTACTATACAGTTTGCAGTTCCCCCCCGCATCTCAGGACCATAAGAGGGCATCCATGTAACAACTTTTCCTTCAACTAATCCGGCATATGCTAATGTCTGGCCCATTGACAAAACACCCTGTCCGCCAAATCCTGCAAAAACCATTTCGTACGTCATATTAAGATTCCTTTCCTTTAGGTGCAGCTAGAGCCACGGTTTTTTTTTCTACAATTTTTCCATCGACTTTGATATCACCGAGTGGATAAAGAGGAAACATATTCTCTTCCATCCATTTATTCGATTTTACCGGGGTCATTTTCCAGCCGGAAGGACAATTCGAAACGATTTCAACTAGGCAAGTTCCTTTGTTCTCTGCTTGATACTTGATAGCTTTTTCAATAGATTTTTTAAAATGACGAGCGGCTGTCGGCGTGTGTACTGCCTGCCTTGTAACATAATGGGTTCCGGGTAAGGTTGCTACCATTTCCGTAATTTTAAATGGATGTCCCTGAGTGGGTACTTCTCGTCCTTCTGGAGTGGTACTGGTGACCATACCAACCAGAGAAGTGGGAGCCATTTGACCGCCTGTCATTCCATAGATTGCATTATTAATGAAAATTATAAGAAAGTTTTCACCTCTGTTACAAGCATGTATTGTTTCTGCTGTACCGATAGCGGCAAGGTCGCCGTCACCTTGATAAGTAAAAACCAACTTGTCGGGTAAAAATCTTTTTATCCCTGTTGCTACAGCGGTTGCACGTCCGTGCGCAGCTTCGTGCATATCAATGTCCAAATAATGATAAGCTAATACTGAACATCCAACAGGCGCAACCCCGATAATTTTATCCTGGATTTTCATTTCCTGTACAACTTCCATCAATATTTTGTGGACTACACCGTGCCCACAACCGGGACAGTAATGCATACGGGTATCTGTCATTGTTTCGGGTTTCTCCCAAACAATTTGCATTTCGTCTAATGGTATATTTATATCACTCATAATTATTTCTTCTCCTTCATTTGGGAAAGTATTTTTACAACTTCTTCAGGTGACGGGATAATTCCACCGGTTCTGCCATAAAATCCTACCGGTATTTTCCCTTCTACTCCAAGTCGAACATCCTCAAGCATCTGACCGGCATTCATTTCAACAACCAGAATTCCTTTCACCCTTGTAGCTAATTCTTTGAGTATCCCATAAGGGAACGGATAGAGTGTAATCGGTCGTAAAAATCCAACTTTAATTCCGCTCTTGCGAGCGAGTTCGACCGCCTTTTGGCATATTCGTGAACTAAGACCAAACGCAATCAATAAGAACTCTGCATCATCGGTTGAAATTAATTCGTATCTGACTTCATTCTTCTCAATAGTTCTGTATTTTTCCTGCAAGTGTCTGTTAATACTTTCCATCTCTTCAGATTGTATATGAAGAGATGTAATAACATTAGGTTTTCTATCGGGAGTTTTTCCTGTAGTTGCCCATGGTTTAGGAAGTTTGTGTTCGCTCGGATTATAATCCGGGAAAACAACTTTTTCCATCATCTGACCTAAAGCGCCATCGGCAAGTATTAAAACCGGATTCCTGTATTTATCAGCCAGGTCAAATCCAAGGTATACAAAATCCGCCATTTCCTGAACGCTGTCGGGTGCAAGAACAATAAGATGATAATCGCCGTGTCCGCCACCTTTTACGGCTTGAAAATAATCGCCTTGAGAAGGTTGAATTGTTCCAAGTCCTGGTCCGCCCCTGCTGATATTAATGAGCACGCAAGGCAGCTCAGCACATGCAATATAAGATAATCCTTCCTGCATAAGACTGATTCCCGGACCTGACGAAGACGACATTGCCCGTGCACCGGCACCTGCAGCTCCGTAGATCATATTTATTGCTGCAATTTCACTTTCTACCTGCATAACTGTGACGCCGCGCTTTCTTCCTTCTTCGGCAAGATATTCAATAATTTCCGACTGTGGTGTAATTGGATAACCAAAATAAACATCCATTCCTGCTCGAATCGCAGCCTCAGCTGCCGCTTCATTACCTTTCATCAATCTGAATTCGCTCATAAATCTAATCTCCCTTCTCCATTCGGGACTACAGGATTATCAATAGTAACACGTATGTTTTCTTTGACATCTTTAATTGTTGCCACAGGTTCTTTGTCCTTCTTTTTTGTTGTTCGATAAACAGTTATTACCGCATCCGGACAAACCAGTGCACAATTAACACATCCGGTACAATTATCCTGTATTAATACTGCATAATGGTACCCTTTATTATTTATTTCTTTCGACATTTGAAGACTATCTTGTGGACAAGCTTCTATACAAAGCTCGCAGCCTTTACATGTTTCAATGTCGATCTTAACCGTTCCTTTAACTGCCATTATATCTTCCTTTATTTTTTTTTAATATTCCGGTATCTGTGCATCTTGAACTGCCATAGCAGTGATGTTAACAATATCGGAAACATCATTACCGGGGATTAATAAATAAACGGGATTTTTTATTCCCATCAAAATCGGTCCGACTGCTGTTGCACCACCAAGGCGAGCCAATAATTTATAAGCAATATTTGCAGATGTCAAGTCAGGACAAATTAAAACATTGGCACCGCCTTTTAAATTACTAAACGGATAAATTTCATTAATAATTTCCGGAACAACTGCCGTATCCGCCTGCATTTCTCCATCGATAATCAATTCCGGCATTCTCTGATGAACAATTTCAACAGCTTTCCGTACTTTTTCTGCAAATGGATGGTGAATATTTCCGAAATTACTGAATGATAGCATTGCAACTCTTGGTTCAACCTCATACAACTTGACTTTTTTAGCAGTCAGAATTGCAATCTCAGCCAACTGCTCGGCAGTTGGTTCGATATTTATAGTTGCATCTGCAATAAAAATAATCTGGTTTTTAAAAATCATCATATACAAACCGGCCACAACATTCGTATCCACACGAGGTCCGATTATCTGAAGCGCCGGACGAACTGTTTCCGGATAATGCTGAGTCAATCCGGATATGAGTCCATCAGCATCACCTTCCCTGACCATCATCATTCCATAATAATTATTAATTTTCATTAGTCTTTCGGCATCAAAGTGAGTTGCCCCTTTCCGCTTCCTGAATTCATAATATTTTTCGACATATGATTTGTACTTCAGAGAATCAGACGGGTTAATTATAGTGATACCCTCCAAATCAATTCCAATCTGAACCGCCTTTTGTTTAATAGTTTTGGGATCGCCTAATAAAATCGGTTGAGCAATATTTTCATCCTGGACAATATTTGCTGCTCTTAAAATTTTTATTTCTTCGCCTTCCGGAAATACGATTTTTTTCGGTGATTTTTTTGCTTGATGAATGAATAGACGCATTACCTCACGGGATTTTCCAAGCCGGGCTTCTAACTGATCGCGGTATGCTTCAAAATCTTTAATCTGAATCCGAGCAACACCGCTCTCCACAGCCGCTTTTGCCACAGCAGGGGCTTCCCATAACAAAACTCTTGGATCGAGGGGTTTTGGAATGATATATTCTTTCCCAAATTCTATTTTTTTGCCTCCATACGCACGAATAACAGAATCGGGAATATCTTCTTTTGCTAAGGCAGCGAGTGACATTGCAGCTGCAATTTTCATCTCATCATTTATCTGTGTTGCACGCACATCTAATGCACCTCTGAAAATAAATGGAAATCCTAAAACATTATTTACTTGATTAGGATAATCCGACCTCCCGGTACCCATGATGATATCGTCCCGTACGGATACCGCATCAGGATATGGGATTTCAGGATCAGGATTCGCCATAGCAAAAACAATGGGTTTATCTGCCATTGATTTTATCATCTCTTTTGTTACCAAATCCTTAACCGAAACACCGCAAAACACATCTGCATCTTTCATCGCATCGGCTAAAGTCCTGTCGTCGGTTTCAACGACAAAATAATCTTTGTATTTATTCATCCCCTCTCTCCGACCTTTGAAAACTACACCTTTCGTATCGACCAATCTGATATTTTGCGGCTTTACACCAAGAGTCTCATAAAATTTTGCACATGCGATTCCCGAAGCTCCGGCTCCGCTAAATACAACTTTTATTTGATCAATTTTTTTATTGACAATTTCGAGGGCATTCAAAAGTGCGGCGCCACTGATTATTGCAGTACCATGCTGATCATCATGAAAGACCGGAATGTTCATTATTTTTTTTAATTCTTCTTCGATTTCAAAACATTCCGGAGCTTTGATATCTTCTAAATTTATCCCGCCGAAGGTCGGCTCCAATAATTTTATCGCTTTGATGATCTCTTTTGGATCGTGAGAATCAATTTCAATATCGAAAACATCTATGTCGGCAAATTTCTTAAATAGAATTCCTTTCCCTTCCATAACAGGCTTTCCGGCTAAAGCTCCGATATCGCCCAATCCTAATACTGCTGTACCGTTACTTATGACCGCAACTAAATTTCCTTTCGCAGTGTATAGATATGCATCTTCAGAATTTTTATGTATTTCTAAACACGGGTCTGCGACTCCGGGAGAATAGGCAAGCGATAAATCCCTTTGTGTTGAGCACGGTTTGGTTGGTATAACTTCAATTTTTCCACGACGACCTTGTGAATGGTAATCGAGGGAGTCTTGTTTGTGTATCATGGAATTACCTTTCTAATGATTAAATATTTTGAATTTATTAACTTGTGGAGGATCGAAGTATGTTGAAGAGAAAATACAACATACCGACGCAATAATTGATGAGAATTTATTTGCAATCTAGTAACCACAATATAACAAAAAATTTAATCCCATGAAAATATAACTAATATTGCTGTTTTAGCGGTAAGCGAATACCATAGCATATATGATCCAAATAACCATACTAAATCCAATTGCCAAGGCGGTCCAACCGAAAACCCGGATTGTCCGTATAACAATGGGTGGATAAGGATCGACTAAATAGTCATCTAAAGTTCCATTTTTTACCATTTCATCATATTCAGCGGGTCTGTCGATTTTAAATTCTTCTAATGGAATTCTCCCTGTGAAAATGCAGATATCCATTGGAAATTTTTCAGGGCGCAGATGGGTATTAAAAAAATGTACGGTGAAGATAAAGCCGGTTGCTAGCAGAGCTTCGTCACTATGGATAATCGTAGCAATATTTATAAACGGGCCCGGAAGAATAATAGTAAAAAATTCGGGAAACCATAAAATCATACCTGTTGACCCGATAACTAACATCCCCCAGAAGACTGCAAAGTAATCAAATTTTTCCCAGTATGTCCACCTGCCATAAGCCGGTCGGGGTCCCAACCAAAGAAACCACTTTAAAGAACCGATTAAATCTTGGAAATCTTTTTTTGTCGGCAACATAGTGTTAGGACCAAATACTAAATTTTTCATCGACCCGTATTCTTTTCTTTTTCTTCTGAACAAGTCGATCAAATGCGAAGCAAAAACTCCAAACATTATCACTGCCGCAAAGCGGTGGATATATCCCGCCGATTCAAAGCCACCAAACAAATGTGAGAGAATTACCGCCCACTGGGTATAAGAAAATTTCAATGTCATACCGGTTAAAGCCAGACTAATAAAACTAATTATCATAAAAACATGCAGAAACCGATTGAGCCTCGTAAACCTCAATACTTGTTTATCGCTATGATCGATCACTTCATTACTATTTATCATTTGTTGCCTCGTCATTTTCTTTTTTTAATCCGTTATCATCCGACTTACGGGGCTTCTTATGTTTCTTATGTATCATGCGTCTCATTTCGATAGCGCGAGGTATCCATAAAATTGTATGGATGCCGCCAAGTACAAAAGTTATAATCAATAAACCAGTCATACCCCAGAATGTGTAAAATAACCAAGGATATTTTTGAGGATCATGGTGAGTTGCATGACTCAGATATCCGGCAAATTGGCGATTCGCCGCGGGGTGACATTTCTTACAAGTCTCAACAACATTTTCACGACTTAAATGCGACCGTAAATCACTTACCGGATGAATATCGTGCGCTCCATGACAGTCATAACATTTTGCGGTTTTTACATATCCGAGTCGGGATACTTTACCGTGATATGTATCGAAATATGTTTTGGCAATTTCTTCATGACATCTGCCGCATTGGCTCATTATCTCAAGCTTGAAACCTTGTTGATCAGTACGCCTGATTGTATGAGCGGAATGGCATTCGCTGCAAGTGGGTAATTCTTTTTTTTGTTCGTGCGAAAGCGGAGAATGGATACTACTTAGAAACTGTTCCTCGATTCCGTGATGGCATTTACCACATGTTGCACCGATATTCGCTTTATTTACACTTGAATTAGGATCATCAGTCGGTAATTCAGTATGAGCTGTGTGGCAATCAGTGCACACTGCTGTAATTATCAAACCACTTTTTAACAGTCCCTTACCGTGGATACTTTCGGTATAATTATTAATAATTTCATGTTCCGATCCAACATAACGTACGGCAGCTTTTTGCCCTTCCTGGTGGCATTTTGCGCAAAGTTTTGGAATGTTTGTCGGAAAGATAGGTGATTTTGAATCCTTCTTACCAAGAACTTTATGAGTGCCATGACATTCGTTACAAGTAGGAGCATTCGGGTCGTTTTTTGCAAAATATTGACCATGAATACTTTTCTGGTAATTTTCGACTGTTGCAGCATGACAAGTCGCACAATTTACTTTTTGTTTTATACTTTCGCATGCCCTTGTCTTTGAGGGACTCACATCTGAATGGCATTGACTGCAAGAAATGCGGTTATGTTTTGAGATCATCAAGTCATTGGTATTAACAAATAACGATCGGCCGTCATTCTTCGATTTAATATCAGGATTATCATGACATCTTAAACAATCTCTATCAGCCATACCCTGATCGTAAAATACCTTTCGTGCTTTATGTGGCTGGTGACAATCAACACAGGCGGGTAGAACGTGAATTTCCTTTTCCCATAGTTCGCCCTTGATTATTTTTCGATGAACCTCTTCTATTTGTTTATGACAATTAGCACAAGTATTTGCTATATTTTTTCTTGCAATTGTCGATCGGGAATCAGTGTGAGGCAAAATTTGATGAGCCGTATGGCATGAAACACAGGTAGCAGTGACAGCTAGACCCTTTTTGAGAAGCCCCTCCCCATGAATACTTTCTGAATAATTTTCCAGAATATTCGATTGATGAATCGTACGCTGTAATTGCACCGGAGAGCCTTCCTTGTGACACTTACCACATACATACGGAATTCGTAACGGATCAACATTCGATGCTGGATCTTTAATAGCCAATATCTCATGGGTACCGTGACAATCCTTACATGATGGAGCTAATTTATCACCCTTGTTGTTCGCCTTACCGTGCAGGCAGTCATTATATAACCGCTGTTGTAATGTATGGCAATTACCACATTGAACTTTTTCCAGTTGTTCATCATGCGGCATCTCTTTACCCTCAAGATCCGAGTGACAATTTATACACTCGAACTGACTATGAATAGATTTTTCAAACTTCTTTTCGTTAAAAAAAAGTGATATAGTTCTTTTACCAATTTTTTTGGTAAGTGTTTTGTCGCTGTGGCAAGCGAGACATTCTGCAGATTCTTGTGAGAATGCATTAAAACTATAAATAATTGATAACGAAAATAATAATAAGAACAGATGCTGAAATTTTTGATAGTAATATTTCATTTAACCTTTTTCCAATGTTTCTTCCTCAACGTTAACTTCTTGTATTTCCTTTAATATTTTTTGTTCTTCTAATTTCAATCTTTCTAATTCCAGTGGGTGTTCTTCTTCCATCTCCGTTTCTGTCAAAGTTCCTTTAAGCCAAGCCAAATTCATCGGATAGACATCGGGATTAAAAATTACGAAATAAATGTGCCAAACCAATATAGCTAAGGTCGCCAACCAGGCTTCATAATAATGTATCACCCGCGCGATATCCCAGCCAAGCTTTGTAAGTAAACCCATAAAAGTGTTATCAAACCATAAAATGAATCCGGTTACAACCATGACAATAGTCCCCCAAACTAATGCCCAATATTCACTTTTTTCGATATAACTAAACCTATCAAAGAGCGGTTTTACCTTTGATATCCCGAGATTATACTTCATTACACCGATTGCATCTGAAATATCCTTACGGACCGGAAGTAAATCTTTTATCAGTTGTTTACCTCTCGGAACAAACATTATATAATAAATGTGGTACAAACTTGCTCCAATCATAACCACTGCCGCAATTCTGTGTAATAAATGTCGGACTTCAAAAATTTTTGGACTAATATCCTTTATTGATGATATCCACCAGGCATCCGGAAATTTCAACATAAATCCGGTAATAACCAAAACAATAAAGCTGATCATTAACGATAAATGTTGTATTCTTTCTGAAACATTCATCCTCAGGTATAATCTATGGCTTACCTGATGATGTGGTATCAAACCTCTACGCGCCATTAAAATACGTTTCGATTTTTTCCTGAAGTCCAATAGATTATGAACAAACATTCCTCCTATGGTTACGATAATTATGATAATATAAGCTGTCGCTACAAAATAAAGAACTGGTTCCTCCTTAGACGTAGCAATAACGTGTACCGATCCGATTGCAAAATTTTCATTCGCTCCCGGATGGCAGCTTCCACAAGTTGCGACAAGATTTGATTTATGCGTCCTTGATGTAGAATCTGTCGATGATTTTATATCGTGATAGCCATGACAAGATGCGCAATTAGCAACCGTAAGGTCTCCCCCTTTTCCAGCCAGACCGTGATAGCTATCTTCAAAGCTGGCATATCTTTTACTCGCCAGACCGTATTTTTCACTTAACTTCAAAGATTCATGGCATGGTGTACATATCTTTCCCGAAATATTCATTGGCGCTATCGGAGAATTCGGATCATCATGCGGTAAAATAGTATGTTCGCCATGACAATCTGTACATGTAGCTGATGATAAATTACCTTTTTTCAATGCTTCCCCGTGTTTACTGTCGTTGTAAACATTCATCACCGTTTCATGACACCTTCCACATGTCTCAGCAATATTTTTCTTTGCGACAAGGGAGGTCGGGTCGCTACCTTTTTTCATATCATGACTACCGTGACAATCACTACATGTGGCTGCATTCATTTTACCATCTCTGAATGCTTTTCCGTGTACACTTTGTTCGTATCCTTTAATAAATTCTGTAGATGGGCTTACAATCGCTCGAACATCCGGGTTATCCATATGGCATTTCAAACAAACTTCAGCTTCATGTTCGCGGCTTATGGGGGAATCGGATGATGTGATTGCTTTTATCGTATGTTCACCATGACAATCAGTACAAAATGGAGCCCCCTTGACACCGTACAAAATTGCTTTTCCGTGATCTGATTCCAAGTAATGTTTTACTACCGAACCATGGCATTTTCCGCAGGTTTCCGCTTCGTGCTTCCTTCCTTCAGGAGTCCTCATTGCTTCCAGAAGCATTATATTATGAGTGCCATGACAGTCTTTACAAGTTGCTCCTCCTTTTGCAATCCCATGAACACTCTGAGTGGACATCTCAGATTTAGATCCGTTATGACAATTAAGGCAATATACAGGTAAAATTTTTTTTGCATGCGGAATATCATCAGGAGAAAATCCGATGTGACAATCTACACATTCAAATCCGGAGTGTGGAGATTTTTCGAATATTTTAGAATCGAACCATAACGATTTAGTTTTTCCACTTTTTTGCATGGTTAACGTGTTATCACTATGGCATACCAGACAATCTTCTTTTGTTTGAGAATGTGCGACGGCAGCAAAGATTAACGATACAAATAACAAAAATACCAAGAAGATTTTTGTGTAATTGGAATTCATGCGATTAATTAACTCCTGATTTTAGATTATTTTTCAAGTTGAAATAATTTATTTTCTTTTAAAATTTCTTCTATCACAACTGATAACTTTACCGGATCTACAGGTTTATAAAGTAATACTTTCACCATTTGGTTGATTTTTTGTTCGAATTCAATATTCGAAGGTTTATAAGCGTGCAATAAAATTACAGGCAACTCAGGATGAAATTTTTTCAAGTTAGCAAGATTACCTAACAATTTTTCTTCGGCATGAATTGAATCAGCCAACAAAACCTCGAATGACTCATTCTTTATTAACTCATCCAGCAAACAAAAATCGGATACTGTTCTAACTCTGTAAGTTTGTTCAAACCACAAATTCATACTCTCACAAAACTCGGTATCGAGACTAAATATCAGAATTTTATTCATTATTTCAACAAAATGTTTTATGCATTTCTGTTTTAAGTGTTCAAACGAAAAATAGCCATTAATTCACTGTCAATATTTGTGCCATACATTTAGGAAATAAATCTTATTTATTTATTCAATAGATGATATTTTAGACAATTTTTCAGCAACATTCATAAAATATTTGCAATTATGAGAAGATTTTTTTAAATATTCCCGTTTTTGACATTTCTCAATCACTAACAAAAAAAAAGCCGGGTCGCATTACTGGCCCGGCTTTAATTAACTGAATCGACAAATTATTTAACAAGCAACATTTTCTTTACTTGTTTGAAATTGTTTCCTGATAACCTGTATAGGTATACTCCGGATGTCACTAGATTTCCAAAATTATCTGTCCCATTCCACTCGACGGAATAATTTCCCGGTATATGGTTTCCGTTTACTAACTGAGCCACTTCCTGCCCAATCGAGTTATATATAGTTAAAGTAAGAGGACCGGCAACCGGTACGTTATATTTTATCACAGTAGTCGGATTGAACGGATTCGGATAGTTTTGAGCTAATTCGAAATTCTCCGGAATTCCGAGGGGTTCGAATTCTACCCCGGTTAAGGTTGTAATTGAACGTTGTAATAGTCCGATAACATACTTCGGATTATGAACGCCTTGTGAACCATCATATTTCACATAAAGATAATTCCAGAATGCTTTTTTAAGATTATTTGAGTCAGGCGATGCTGAGATCATGGAACGGTTCACAGAATCTAATCCAACAGGTGGCAATGCCATTGCTAACTTCTTCTTCAAACCTTCGACCTCATTCACAAAAGCATCCGTCACGCCGTTTCCATCATAATCATAAGCAGAAAGAATATCCGTAAATTTAGTTATTCCTGTATGACAGTCAATACATCCTTTTACATTATCATAAACAACGTTCGTGTTAGGATCTTTATATGACATTGTCCAAGTGTGCATACCAATTTTATCTCGCGCGACTGTGCCTGTATCAGTGGTTGCAGCCATATGGCAACCAACGCATGAATTTTCAACTAATCTGTGTGCGACACTGCTCGGGATATTTGTACCAAATGTGTGACCATTTTGTCCTAATAAGATATCGGTCGTCCCTGCATAATGCGGACCCCATGTACTCGACATGTTGGTTTGGGTAATATATCTTTGTTCACCTCTTCTGTATTTATGGCAATTCGCGCATAATTTTCCTTTACCAAGATTAATGCTGGAATAATTAAATCCATTACCTAAAGTATCTGACGTTGCTACAGTTTTGCGTAGATCCATAGAATGCGGATCGTGGCACGTCTGGCATGTTATCGGGGTTCTCGTATGTCTTCCATAGCCGGATGCAACACGCGGATCAAAGCTCTTACCTTTTGTCCAGTTAACAAATGCCTGACCATCATGGCATCGTGTGCACGCATTCAGATCGAACGATGTAACTACACTTGCTCCGGTAAAACCACGTGTATTTGCAGGACTTGCAACAAGACCACTATGGGTTGTATTTTCCCATTGAACATAACGGTTTTGTCTCCACGGTTCGTCATGGCACTGAGCGCAAACTCCGGAATTTATTGTCAATGGCTGTGTTCCGGCACCAAAATGCGTGGGATCTTTAGGTCCATGGCAACTTTCGCATCCAATCGTTCCAAACATACTCAAGTTTTTCTTATCAGTGGTTAACAATGAATCAAATAGTCCTGTTCTCCAAGGGGTCCAATGAGAAACAACAAAACCAACGTTTGTCGCAACTTCATCAAAACCATTATTGGCAGCAAGAGCATTTTTATTATAACCTGTTGTATGACATTTGAAGCAACTTTCTCCCCAATAAGCCGCAATCTGACCATCCATACCTCTTTTAAACTTTGTCGCATGATCCGAAGTCTTCCATGGATTATAGACAGTATTCGCAGTCGCGCTTGATGTATGGCAACTTGCGCAATTAAACGGTGCGCTCGTTACGCTCTGCCAGTTTGTTCCGGTATAATTTGCTGCTGTTATTACTTGTGATGTAGAGTGTGAGCCGGCAGTAGTAGTTATGGTTATATTTACAGTATAATTGCCAGCCATATCAGGACGGAAATTTGTCCTTTGGCTGGTCGTTGATTCCAAAACAGTGAGTGAACCACTTGGTTTTGATCCTAATGACCAACTATAGGTTAACGCGGGTTTAAAAATTGTAGCACCGGCAGTATCCCAGCCGGTCATCCACACCATTGTACCAACTCCAACTGTCCTTAAACCTGTTGATACATTATCCCAACTATTCGGATTAGGTAAATTCAGTGCATGCAGCATGTGGATCGACATTGCCTCGATCTTGATAGCTGCTTTTTGTGTATAAACAACGCCGCTGAATAAAACCAAAACCATCATGGATAATATAATTGTAATAAATGTTTTTTTCATTTTTTCTCCTAGTTTGTGTTTGATAGATATTTTTTTAAAAGATATATTGAATCGAACGATTGTAAAAGCTCCCAATTTACAAAATTTCTTGATACCAACGACAGATTATTTTGCTGAAAATAGGCCATTCAAAACACCTGCAACAATATTATTTCACTAGTATTGATTTTTAAATCTTGATTTAAATTAGTACAATACATATTAAAAAGCAACATTTTTTTAAAAAAAAATAAATAAAAATATTTTATTTGAGTGCGATATCAAGATCATGCATTCTTCGATATAGGGTAGAAGTACTAATATTTAAAGCTTTTGCCACTTTCTCTTTGTCGTAATTATACAATTCTAACGCACGATCGATATACGATTTTTCAAATTCTCTGATAGCGTCGTCTAAATTTTTAAAATTTAATTCAAAACCTTTGAAAAATTGTGATTTAATTATATCGGGTAAATCGCCTATTTTAATAACCTCATCAGTAGTGAAAATTACCCCTCTTTCTATCACATTTTCGAGTTCCCTCACTTCACCCTTCCATATGTGATTCATCAAAGCATGCATTGCATTGTTATCAACCATCTTAACAGGCTTGTTCATGCAGATACTATATTTTTGAACAAAATGATTTACCAATAAGGGAATGTCTTCTTTCCTGTCTATAAGTGACGGAAGTGTAATTTGTACAACGTTCAATCTGTAAAATAAATCTTCACGAAATTTTCCTTCTCTAACCAATTCTGTAAGGTCTTTATTGGTCGAAGCAATAATGCGTAAATTTATTTTAAGAGAATTTGTTTCGCCTACAGGAAAAATTTCCTGTTGTTCTATTGCCCTAAGGAGCTTAACCTGTAAATGTAAAGGTATTTCACTTACTTCATCAAGAAAAATTGTACCACCATCGGCAACTGAAAATATTCCGATTTTATCATTTAATGCTCCTGTAAAAGATCCTTTTTTATGACCGAAAAGTTCACTCTCGAATAAAGTTTCTACAACTGCACCACAATTTATAGGGATAAAAGGTTTGTCTTTACGTGGACTATTGTAATGAATTGCCCTCGAAATTAATTCTTTACCGGTTCCGCTTTTCCCCGACACAATAACATTACTCGTGGAGTTCGAAAGGCGCTTTATCATATCAAAAATTTTTTGCATCGCAGGGCTCTTGCCGATTATGTTATTAAAATCATAATCATTATTAATCTGCTGTTTTAAATAAATATTTTCAGCTATTACCTTTTTATATGCAATAATTTTATTGATCCGACTAATAAGATCATCGAAATCTATTGGTTTAATGATGTAATCATAAGCGCCTTTTCTGAGTGCCTGTACTGCTGTATCAACTGAAGCATAAGCAGTTATAAGTAAAACAATAACTTCCGGAGTTGCTTGTAGAGCGCGAGTTAAAAGCTCCGGACCTTTCAATTCCGGCATTTCGATGTCTGTAATAATTATATCGAAAGGATTTACCAGATGTTTATTCAGCGCTGCCTGACCATTTCCGGCTGTTTCAACAGTAAAACCCTCTTTCGTCAAAACAAATGATAACGACTCGCTGATAATTTCTTCATCGTCCGCTATTAAAATTCTTACAGACATATTTTATGGACAACTTTTAATTTAAACAACCTTAAAATTTATTTTCTCCTTTGTTCCGTTTCCTTGAAAGCGCTTGATTATTGCTATTATCGTTCCGAGTGTTAGCAAAATCGTCCCCAACCAAACAAAATTCATAAACGGTTCTATGCTGAATTCAACAACTGCGATATTTTCACCGGGAATAATTCCTGTTTCAAATCCCCCGAATGTCAATTCAATCATCTTCGAGTCAGCATTCAAATTCGAAAGTATAACAGTTTTGTTTGAACCGTCGTTTGTCGGAAGCAACTCAGTCGAAGATTTTCGAACATTATCTACATAATTGACTACCGGTTTTATATTGTACGTTTTACCACCGTAAGTGACAATTAACTTTGCCCCAATCTGAACCGATTCAGTCATTCCGTGTTGGTCAAATTCAAATCCGGTGAATTCAATCTCATAATCATTGAAAATGTCCTTTGATCCTTTATCGAGAACTAATTTATCGCCTGCTTCAGATTCAGCTTGAGTTCTTTCGAGAACAGATATATATGTATCCCAAAGTGGATAGATCGTTATATCGGGTTCTCTCATCCAAGCGTTATTGTATGTACTAAAATAATGCTTAGGATGTTTGTGGTGAACCTTCCCATTTTTTTCGATGTCAATATTGATACTGGTTTTTCCGTCGGCGCTTTCAGTTGCATTAATATATGTTAATTTATAGCCCATTGCGTCAGCTGGTTTGTTTTGTATTAATTTCAGTTGGACACTTTCGTCAAAATTACCTGAAATAATTATACCGATAAACATTAGTCCCACACCAAAATGTGATAAGGGTCCGGCAACATTTTTCCAACCTAATTTCAATTGAACGAACATAGTTAACAAGTTCGACCAAACAGCGAATGCTGATGCAAGAACAAAAATTAATAAAGCAATATCTCTTACACCAAAAATAAACGCTATTATTGTTGAAATTAGTGTTAAAACAAATGACGTAATTAACCTGTTCTTTAGTACAACTCCGGGAAAATGACCCCACATCAACAATGGTGTAATGCCGAGAAGCAAGACAATGATTATTCCGATTGGAAAATTTACTTTATCATAAAAACTAATGTCGACCTGAGACGGACTTGAAGCGAACAAACCTGTAATTATGGGTGATGAGGTACCTATGAGAATGAACAGAGCTGATAAACACAAAGCAATCAAACTCCAGAATAATCCGCTTTCTCGATTTAGTTTAAACGGGTCGAGTTTCACCTGTTGAATAATATTTCTTGATAAAAATATTGAGACGGTTCCAATGCACAATACCACCAGCATAAAGGAAGTTAAATATAAATTCTGTCCGTTATCCTGAAATGAATGAACTGAAAAATCAGCCAAGACTCCGCTTCGAGTAAGAAATGTTGCATATATCACCAGAACAAAAGAGACCACTGATAAAAACAGATTAGATTTTATTAAAGAATTCTTTGCTTTTTGGATAACCAACCCATGAAACAAAGCCAGGGTTGTTAACCAGGGAACTAATGATGAATTTTCAACCGGGTCCCAACCCCAATATCCTCCCCAACCTAATACTTCATAAGCCCAGAATCCACCGATAATGATACCGGCACCCAAAGTCGCTGACGAGAATAACGTCCATGGTAATGCCAAATCTACAAAATTTGAAAAACTCTTATTTATCATTGATGCCATAGCCAGCGCGAATGGTATGGTGATAGCTGCATACCCAACAAAAAGGACCGGAGGATGAACAACCATCCAAGGATCTTGCAACAATGGATTAAGTCCTGCACCATCAGGAGGAATTGTTGGAAGTATCTCAAAAGGTGATCTATCAATCATCAGAAAGAGGAAAAAAGCTTGTGCGATTAAAATAAAAAACATAGTCCACGATTCAAATTGTTTTGCACTTTTTAGAGCAAAAAATCCCATCACACTTATTAAAAGAGTCCATAAAAGAAACGATCCTTCCTGCCCTGCCCAAAAGGAAGATACCAGATAACCAAGTGGAAGTGAGCGCGAACTATATCTGTATATATAATCATACTGGAATTGATGTGTCAGAATGAGATACATAAAATATGCGCTTGTGAGAATCAACAGATTCATGGCAAGCTTGTAAAATAATCTAGCCGGTCGAAGAGATTTTGCATCTGACCTACCGGCATTAAAATAGAAGTATGCCGAAATCAGCGTTAATGCAAATGTTAGAATTGTTAAAATGATGCCTATGTTCATATTTTTCCTTTATTTATAATTATCTTATTACTTCAATTATTATGCCAATGTAAAATCTTGAATTTAACCTGTTTTTAAATTATTAAATGGATTTTTTGCAAATTTGGGAAGTTTAACAGTTTTTTTCTTATAAATACTAATTTTTAACCGTTAATTTTCAATTCCTCAATTTTCCTATACAGTGAAGAAATACTTATGCCTAATTCGATTGCTGTCTTTTCTTTATCTGAATTGAAATTGGCTAGCTGTTGTTCGATGTAATATTTTTCGAATTCTTTCAACTTGTCTTTTAACTTTTTTGAATCTTGTGTGAATTTTACATCACTTTTTATTCTGAGTACCTCCGGCAGATCGTTGATGGTTATGTAATCGCTTTCAGAAAATATTAATGCTCTCTCGATAATATTTTCCAATTCCCGAACCTGACCTTTCCATTTATGGTTAGTTAAAATTCTTACAACTTCATTTGTTACGCCTAAAATATGCTTACCCATTTTTTTCCCGTGCTTATCAATAAAGTGATGTATGAGTAAACCTATGTCTTCTTTTCGTTCTTCGAGGCTTGGAAGGTGTATTTCAACGACGTTCAAACGATAAAACAAATCTTCTCGGAATTTGCCCTGGTTCACGAGTTCTTTAATATCTTTATTCGAGGCAGCAATTATTCTTACGTTTACATTAACCTGACTAACCCCGCCTACAGGTAAAATTTCTTTTTCTTCAATAGTTCTTAAAAGCTTGACCTGTAAATGCTGAGGGATTTCGCTGACTTCATCTAAGAATATCGTTCCTTCATCAGCAATTTTAAACAAACCGTCTTTATCTGATATTGCCCCGGTGAATGAACCCTTTTTGTGTCCGAACAACTCACTCTCAAATAATGTCTCTACTATTGCACCGCAATTAATAGCTACAAATCTTCGTGATGAACGTTTACTGTTGTAATGTATTGCTCTTGCGACTATCTCTTTCCCGGTTCCGCTGTCACCCGTAATCAGAATTGTACCTTCCGAGGACGCAACTTTTTTTATAAGATCAAATACTTTTTGCATCGCCGGGCTTTTTCCGATGATATTGTTAAAATCATACTCTTTATGGAGTTCCGACCTAAGATGTATATTTTCGGAAATAAGATTTTTATGTTCATTTAATTTATTAATTCGATTTAATAAATCATCAAATTCTATCGGTTTTAGTATATAATCATAAGCTCCGTTTCGCAAAGCCTTGATAGCAGTATCGATTGAGGCATACGCCGTAATGAGAATAACAGATGTCTGAGGTGAGAATTCCTGAATTTTTTTTAATAATTCGATTCCTTTCATCTCAGGCATTTCAATATCACTTATCGCAACATCAAAAGATTTTGCTTTAATTAATTCGAGCGCTCTTGCCCCATTTTCCGCCTCCTCAACAACAAAGCCCTCTTTTCTGAGTACGAAAGCTAATGATTCTCTTATTAAAATTTCATCATCTACTACTAATATTCTTGTTTTCAATTATTTCCTCTTTTATTATTTTGTCGGTATTGTGACCGTGAATATACTCCCTTTACCGAGTTCGGTTTTAACATTGATTTCACCTCCAAGGTTCTTTATAATTCCGTAACTCACCCACAATCCTAATCCCGTTCCTTCTCCAACTTTTTTTGTTGTGAAAAATGGCTCAAAAATCTTTTCTTTAATATCATTCGACATTCCCTTCCCATTATCGATTACTTCAACACAAATTTTATCCGTATCTAAACGTGAATGGATCGATATTTCCCCTTCCTTCCCATCCATCGCATCAACAGCATTTAGTAACAAATTTATAAATACCTGAATAATCTGATCCTGCACGAGATAAATTTTAGGTATTGAGTCATCTAATTCTGTTTTGAATGTAATATCTTTGGACTTTTTCCCATAACGAACGATATTGAGAGCATCTTTAATCACCTTATTCAAATCAATCACAATGGATTCATAGCTTGAAGGCCTCGAAAAATCTACCAATTCTCGTATAGTTTTGGCGATCCTATTTATCTGATCCTTAACTAATTCCAATTTTTCTTTTGCGAATTGGTCTGCTGTTGTTCGTTGAACAATTTGTACGAGGGATGATATTGAGGTTAGCGGATTGCCGACTTCATGAGCTATCCCTGCGGCTAATTGTCCGACAACGGATAATTTTTCAGCGTGACCAATCTGCCTTTTTAATTTTCTTATTTCAGTTACATCCTTAACAATGGCTGTGCTTCCGATTGTTTTTCCGGAAGCATCTTTAATCAATGTACGACTCATCTGTATTAAAATTCTATGCCCATATTTTGTCAGCCGTTCAGTTTCATAATTATCGATATAACCGAAATTACGCATCATTGAATCCATACGTTCAAGTTCTCCGTTCTTTACCAGATCAGGAGGAACAAGTATGGAAAAATGTTTATTTAGAACTTCTTCTTCCTTATAACCATAAATCCTCTCAGCTCCTTTGTTCCACGACTTTATCCTTAATTCAGTATCGATCCCGATAATTGCATCAGAGGAATCTTCAAGAATGGCGGTTAGATAAGACTGACGTTCATAAAGTGCAGCCTGTAATTCTCTTTGTGTTGTTAAATCTTCGTGAGTTCCTAAAAAACTTACGATTTGGCCCGAAGGGTCAATTATCGGCGAGATAAGCAGTCGTTCATAAATTATCTTCCCATCTTTTCTTTTGTTTTCAATTTCACCCGTCCAAACGTTACCTGACAAAATCGTTTCCCACATTTTTTTCCAAAATATTTTAGGCTGATTTCCGCTGCTTAAAATATTCGGATTTTTCCCAATCAATTCTTCTTTTGAATAACCGGTAACTTTCTCGAATGCCGGATTTACATAGATAATTTTGCCTTGTGTGTCCGTTATTTCTATTGGATTTATTGAATAATGAATGGCATTTGCAAAACGTAGTAATTGTAATTGCGAACGTCTTTGTTCAGTGATATCGTGCGCACTGAGAAAATATAATGAATCCCGGTTATCATTGCTTGACAATTCTGAAAAAGATATGGATAAATTTAGCGTATCCCCCTTTTTGGTCTGCATATCGATTTCCAGCGGATGGATCGAACGATCTTTCTTCAATACCTCCATCGATTTTAAGAAGATAGTTTTAGTCGGATCAGATAAAAATTTCGCAAACGGAAGCCCGATAATTTCTTTTTTTTCGTACTTCAGCGCTTCTATAGTTGCTCTGTTGACATCATGAATGATTCCATCCTGATTTATCAAAAAACAAATATCAGTGGTTATTTCAAATAATTCGTCGCCTTTTAATACAGGTTTTCGAAACATATAGCTTGATAATTTTGGTGAAAAATAATTAAAAAATGCGTCTTTATCAAATAATTAACGCTCTTTCAGAAAGGGGAAATCAGAAAGTGAAAAAAGTCTTTGTATTGGAAACGCTAATCATCAATTTTTGTTTTTCAAAATCTTTTTGGATATCCATAATAGTTTGAAAAAATATCTTCCGTTTGTCTTTACCTATAGAATAACGGGCACTCAAAATCGGTTTCCAGCTATCAAAAAAAGAACTTTCCAATGTTATAATATGATCTATTTTAATTTTATTGGATATACGTGTTAAAATAAGATTAATTTTATTTGCGATTTCTTTTTCTCTGAACAATATTTTTTCGAAATTCTTAACGTTTAAATTTAATCCGGTT
>CAYTID010000019.1:20910-28506 GCA_964437735.1 uncultured Ignavibacteriaceae bacterium
AGTCGCCCTTCTCGTCTTAAGTCGAATTTTTGCTTTTTAAGGTCAATTTCCATTTCAGACATAATATTGTTATCCAGAACGGACACTTCGACATTCCAATCTATTGCATCATGTATTTCAATAAGAGCGTGTAAATAATTTACATAATTATCTTCGATTCTGTCGATAATATTCGATTTCCCCATTTTCACCGACCAAAATTCTAACGGTACGAAAAGTTCCGATCCTCTTATTTCATTCATTATTTTTATAAAACTTAATTTAAGATGGACCGCCTCGGATGGTTTAAGAAATGGTACCCCAGTTTTCATAGTCACATAAGATTCTAAATTAATTTTACTGGCGTAAAACCTTACATCACCATAATCAATACCAAAAATATTTCCGGTACCGCCTAAACCTTGTATGGGTAATTCGACTGAGGTATCACCTTTCCCCTCACTGCTTGGGGCATAGCTGAATCCATATAGATATATCCAATCACTTGGAAGAATGGTTATTCCTGAGCGTTTTTCACGGCTAAAATATACAGAGGGTTTTTCGTCGATCTCTTCATTTCCAATCGCACTTGTAACATCTTCGGTTTTTATTTCTTCGTCTGAATAAACCGGTGGCTGTGTGTTTAGAATATCAGTATTTTCGGATGTTTCTTCTTTCTCTTTCGCTGTTATTTTCGATTGAATTTGATCATCATCAAAAATTTTATTCTCCGAAATAAGTTTATCTATCTCTTTTTGTATATCCACCTGATCGATAATAACATCGAGAGACTGATCCTGTTCAGCTCCTGTTTCCGGAATTTTTTCATTAACATCCTTCTCGGATTCAGTTTCAGCGATTGTTAACTTTTTCAGAAACTCAGTTTTGTTATCTGATAAAAATTGTTCAAAAAGATTTAGAAATTCATCCGTAATTTTTTCGGTAGGATAATCAGTAAATTCGGTGAGAAATTCGATAATTAATTCGCGTTCTTTCATCCTGTCAGTCAATTCTTCAAGAACAAGTCTAGCTATTTTTTCTTTCAAACGCGATTTCATTGAAATCCTTTAATAATTTCTTAGGTTAACGGATCATCATCTCTACGGATGGCAGTCCGTCACCTGATAGATTTCCGCACATGATATTTGCGAAGAGATGGGGAATCGAATCCCCAATCCGTAAAGGAAATATTTGCGGATATCCCGCTTGCGTCTAACTTGTAGCGGAGGGTGAGGGACTTGAACCCCCACGTCCCGAAGGACGGCAGTTTTCAAGACTGCTGCCATACCATTAGGCGAACCCTCCATTAATGAAACTGGTTGCCCGCAAGCGGGATGATTTACCATAAGCCCAGGACTTTGTTTAATAACTTTACAAATATATAAAAAAAATCAGTTTAAATCAATCGCACTAACCAGATTGTGTTAAGATTACACCACTAATAGCAATAATACCTCCAACAATAAAATTTGTTGTTATAATTTGATCCAGAAGTAATACTGCAAATATCGTTGTTAAAATCGGTTGCAAATTCGCGAAGATAGCAACCTTGCTCGCCTCGATTTTCCCTAAAGCATAGTACCATAAAAAATATGCAGTGATTGACGTCCCAAATCCGAGATACAACAAACCACTTATGTGAGATATTTTCAAAATGTTGAAATCAAAATTAGCCGTTCCGGCAATTCCGAAAGGTAGAAATAAAAAAGCTCCAAGAATAAGTGTTATTGAACTAACCTGCATCGCACCGTATTTCAATACTAATCCTCTCCCATAAGCTGTATAAATTGCCCATGAGATTACTCCAATTAATATAATTAAGTTCCCAAATAAATATTCTGAAGAAAAATCTATTCCACGTTCGAATATTACTACCACAATTCCCAAAAAAGCGATGGCCACTCCCGTTCCTTTTCTAAATGTTAATTTTTCACCGAATTTATAATAAGATATAAGCAGAACCAGGGTTGGTGTTGCTGCGTAAAGTAATGCAGCATTTGAAGGCGTCGTATATTTGATGCCGAAAAAAAATAAATATTGATTAATCGTAACGGTTATCAATGACAATATGAAAATAAATTTAAAATCTTTTTTATCAAATTTATATTTGAGACGATAGATCAGTGATATTGCAATAAATCCGGATGCAGCAATCAGTGATCTGAAAAATGTAATCGCAACAGGATCAATATCCCTGACGATTACCTTTGCAATAATATATGATCCGCTTGCTATAAGGGATTGAATCAACAATATAATATAGACCAAAGTTATTCCATCTTAGATTAGTTCAATATAGTTATCTTAACTTTTTAATCAAATTGATAACTCATTAAGTTTTTTGTATCTTTGATCGAAAATGGAAATCTGGCGTCGTAATTTATATATAATCTGGTTTGCTCAATTCCTGGCAATGATCGGAATGAATTTGGTTGTTCCGTTTCTCCCTTTTTTTATCAGAGATTTAGGTGTTACTGAGGGAGATTCGGTTACCCGATGGAGTGGACTGGTATTTGCAGCGCCATTTTTATTTTCATTCTTTTTTACTCCATTCTGGGGAGTAATGGGTGATAAATATGGACGTAAATTAATGGTTGTCAGAGCAATTTTCGGACTGGCAATTTCTCAACTTTTGATCGGATTCAGCCCTAACGTAGAATTTCTATTATTTTTTAGAATAATCCAGGGAGCAATTAGCGGTTTCATTCCTTCGGCGCTGGTACTAATTTCCTCCACAACACCCAAAAATAAAACCGGTTATGCTATTGGTATCCTTCAAACATCAACGGCAGCAGGAACGGTTGTCGGACCATTAATAGGAGGATTCCTTGCCGACTTCACTGATTACCGGACAATATTTTTTATCACTGCATCTTTATGCTTTATAGCCGGAATGATGATTGTAAAATATGTCAAAGAAGATTTTTTACCACGAGTATCAACACAAATTAATATGACACTAAGAGATAATTATAAATATGTGTTAAAGTCATCCCGGCTCACCAAAGGAATTGGATTGATAATTATAACTCAAATGGCATTCGCATTAATACAACCTATTTTTGCTCTCTATATTGAAACATTCGAAATAAATCCTAACTACATTTCGACTGTTACCGGTGTTTCATATTCAATCGTAGGAATATTTTTGGTAGTCACTTCCCCATTCTGGGGAAAATTAAATGATCATAAAGGTTACCGGAAAAATTTAACTATTACTACTTTAGGTGCTTCCTGTGCATACGTTTTACAAGGGTTCGCCGGGTCAGCTATTCAAGTAATAATTTTTCGTGCAATTCAAGGAGCTTTCATGGGAGGAATCCTTCCCTCCCTATATTCTTATGTGTCAAAAACAACTGAATCAGACCGCCGGGCCGGAGTTATGGGCATAGCATCAAGTTTCTTTATCTTGGCTAATTTGATCGGACCTCTTATTGGAGGAATGTCAGGCTCAATAATCGGAATACAACGGGTATTTTTTATATCAGGATTATTTTTATTTATTTCTTCAATATTTATATTTAAATCATTGACAGAACCAACTGTCTCTGAAACCAATCATGAAAATTTTACTGAGAGTTAATAATTACTTATAATATGATAAACAACTAAATGAAAGGATTACTATGAAAGCTATTACTTATTTATCTTTTATTTTTTCATTACTATTTTTATTAAATTCCTGCGGACAAGAGAGGATTAAGAATTCAATTATGAACATCGGTGAAGCAACAATAACAAAAACCATTTCAGAACTTAAAATAAAGTATCCGTCAGCAGATCCGTTAAAGATTGAAAAAGGTGTTAAACAGGCAGCCCAATTCTGGAGATCGGAAGACGGGACTCCGGAAACCTTTGAAAAATTTTGTTCCGAAAATTTTATCGCAGAGGCAGAACTTCTCGATCAAACGTTTCATCGGATACAAAAGAACTTAGAATTAATTTATGGTTATATGATTGAACTCAACCGTGATATCAATATACCTCTTCACCTTGATACAGGTCCAATCTTACCGATCGATTTAAAGTTCGGTGAATTTTCACCCTTTGTACACCTGCAGGACGACTTTTTTAAAACTAAAATTGCATTTGTCGTGCTTCTGAATTTCCCTGTCACATCACTCGAGGAAAGACTTGAAAAAGGAAAAACATGGACTCGGGAAGAATGGGCAAAAGTTCGTCTTGCCCAATCTTTCGCGAAACGAATCCCTGCTGAGGCCAGTCAGAAATCTGCCGAAGCATTTAACAGGGCGGAAAATTATATCAGTTCCTACAATATTTACATGCATAATTTATTAACCGATAACGGGGAACGACTTTTTCCTGAAGGTAAGATCCTTCTAAGTCATTGGAATCTACGCGATGAACTGAAAGCTCAATATGCAAATCCTGAAGGCTTGCCGCAGCAGGAAATGATACAACTTGTTATGGAAAATATCATCCGTCAGGATATTCCGAAAGTCGTTATAAATAATCCAGACGTTTTATGGACACCGACATCCAATGCAGTATCTTTGTCATCATCTGCTAAGCCGGATGCAAAAATCGATAATTCTCCCGAAAATATCACGCGATATGATATCTGGCAAAATATTTTCAAAGCGCAACAAGAAATCGACAAATATTCTCCCCTTCTCCCGACAATGATGGATAGAAAATTCAATGAAGATAGGGAAATTCCCGAAGAACAATTTGAAGAATTATTAAAATCCATTTTAAAGTCAGAAGCAGCAAAGCATACAGGGGAATTAATTAAATCGCGTTTAGGGAGACCTTTAAAACCGTTTGACATATGGTATAACGGATTTAAAGCATCAGGGAAACAAAACGAAAAAGAACTCGATAAAATTGTAAAAAATAAATATCCGACAGTCGGGGCGTTTAAAAATGATATGGTAAATATTTTACTGAAATTAGGTTTCTCAAACGAAACGAGTAAGTTTTTATCAGGTAAGATTGAGGTTGATGCCGCACGAGGATCGGGACATGCTATGGGCGCAGGCAGATTAGTGGATAATGCACATCTCAGAACGAGGATTCCAAGAGATGGTATGGACTATAAAGGTTACAACATTGCCATCCATGAACTCGGACATAATGTTGAACAAGTTTTGTCATACAACAAAGTTGATTATACATTGTTACGAGGAGTTCCGAATACAGCTTTCACTGAGGGATTCGCATTTGTATTTCAATCAAGGGATCTCGAATTGCTTGGTATCAATGAAAAGGATCAAAATAAAGTACACTATGAAGCCTTGAATTCTTTATGGCAAACGTTTGAAATTAGTGGTGTGGCATTAGTCGATATGTATTCCTGGCGGTGGATGTACAAAAATCCTGAAGCAACACCCGCCCAATTCAGAGATGCCGTTATTCAAATTGCAAAAGACATTTGGAATGAATTCTATGCTCCGATTTTTGGAGAAAAAGATGTGATATTGCTGGCTATTTATTCTCATCTTATTCATTCGGGACTTTACGTTCCTGATTATCCTCTTGGTCATATCATCGCATTTCAAGTTGAGGAATATCTGAAACAAGGGAATTTAGCAAAAGATATGGAGAGGATGTGTGTGCAAGGTTCAGTAACTCCCACCCAATGGATGATTGGAGCCGTCGGAGGCGAGATATCCACAAAACCTATGATCGAGGCAGCCGAAAAAGCACTGACTATGATTAAATAAATTATCATTATTTGTAGAGGCGCAGCTAAATTGCGCCTCTACACTTTATAAACAAAAATCAAACCGTCCTGGAAAACACAGGTTTGTCTTTTATCATTTGATTTATATAAGCATCAAAACACATGGCAATGTTTCGGAGTATCAATCGTCCCGCATCTTCAATAATAATTTTATGATCTTTAATCTTAACAACGCCCTCATCAATGAATTGTTCTAATTGCTTTAAAGATTCAAAAAAATATTCATCAAAATTAATATCAAACACCTTTTCGACGTTAATTTTATCAAGCTCAAGATCGCACATCAGACGCATGATTACAAATTTTCGAATTACATCATCCCGATTCATTCTATATCCTACATGAACGGGCAATTCATTTTTGTCCAAACTTTGATAATAATCTTCCAGATTTTTATGATTTTGAGAATATACTGTACCAAAATGGGAAATAGAAGACATCCCAAAGCCGAATAAATCTGCCTTTGCGTTTGTTGAATATCCCTGAAAATTTCTATATAAAGTTTTATTCTTTTGTGCGATGGCCATTTCATCTGTCGGTTTTACGAAATGATCCATTCCTATATATATGTATCCTGCCTGAGTAAGTTTTTCGATAGTCATCTCTAAAATACTCAATTTTTCCTCCGGAGAGGGAAGGTCAGTTTGATTTATCAATTTTTGATGCGGCTTCAACCAAGGTATATATGCAAAATTAAAAATAGCCAGTCTTTCCGGAAAAATTATAATTATTTCATCGAGCGTTTTTTCAAAACTTGCTATTGTTTGATTTGCGAGTCCGTAAATCAAGTCGGCATTAATGCTTGTTATACCCAATTGATGAGCCCAATTAAAAGTTTGTAAAGTGATTTCCCTGGATTGATTTCTATTCGCCGCCCTTTGTACCGACTCGTTGAAATCCTGAACACCAATACTTACTCGGTTCATTCCTATATCCCGAAATGCTTCCATATGATCGAACGATAAACCCCTCGGATCGATTTCCACTCCATATTCGATCTTAGAGGAAAATTTGAATTTATTTTTTATGAATTCCCCTATTTCACGTATCTGAACAGGAGAGAGATATGAGGGTGTTCCTCCTCCCCAATGTACTTGCACGACCTCTCTATCCGCAGAGATAAATTTTGAAACTAATTCAATCTCTTTTTGTAAATAGCCTACATATTTATTTAGATGCTCAGGATTCGGAGTAATTATTGTTGTGCACCCGCAAAAGTAGCAGAGTGTATCACAAAATGGTATATGAATATACAAAGAAAGAGGAGTTTCATTGTCTCTGTTATTATTTTTCAGATCATCTCTCAGCATACCAAGTGTGTAACTCGTAGAAAACAATGGGGCTGTCGGGTAACTCGTGTAACGAGGCCCCGGTTTATCATATTTTTTCAACAAATTTATATTAACTGACATAATTTCACAAATTTTCTAATCTAAATTACGTATAAATATATTTTCAAACAAGTTTTTGTATGAACATTTAAAATGATTCTTTTACAAGGGGCTTTTTTTCATTGTAGCGGGGGCAGTCCGCCGCGGCGGAGAACCTGCCGTTAATTTATTCTGACAACATTTCACGAACATACTCTCTTCCAATTCCACTCTTCAACCATTTTCTCTTTTTAGAGCATCTCTCTTTGAAATGAAATCTTCAAAATAAATGATTCTCCAATTATTACCACGTTTTGTCCAGAATGAAAGTGATTTATTATTATGTTCCTGCGAATGTGTCCCTAAATCTACTGTTATTCCTGTATATCGCAATCCCTCCTCGCTCTGAATCACATAAATATAAAATTTCATAATCTACAATCCTAAAATAAAAAAAGCCTCAAATTTCAGGAGGCTTTTATTCTTTGTAGCGGGGGCAGGACTTGAACCTGCAGCCTTTGGGTTATGAGCCCAACGAGC